>CBDURE010000083.1:0-15375 GCA_965369605.1 uncultured bacterium | reverse complement strand
CCTCTCTACGGGGTGTACACCCTCTTCGGGCGCCGGGGCTGGGGGGTGAGGCCTTAAAAGATAATGCAATATATAATTTATCTGCTGTACTTCAGCAGAAAAGCATCCAGATAACCGTTGGCAGTATATACATCCAGGCCGGTGCCGGGATCAAAATCGCATGTTTGGCCGAAGCAACCGGTTAAATAGAAATTTCCATCGTGAAATAGAACATCGTTGCCTGATTCATAATAAACACCACCCCATGTATCTACCCACTGGTAATTGCCATCTGTATCGTAGGCGCACAGGAATATATCCGTAAACATATCCATGAAGCGAATATCGAATCCACTAGGAGAGGGGTCGAAATCAACAATTCCGGAAAACCTGCCTGTAACATAAGCGTTTTCAGAATCATCCAGTGTTATTGCACAACCGCAATCATCGTAAACACCATTGCCACCCCATGTATTTCCCCACTGAAATTCACCGGAGGAATTGTATTTGCATAAAAAAGCATCAGCTAAACCATTTGATGTGTGATAGTCAGTCGAGGTGCCGGAGTCCAGATCGGTTCTGAAATGGAAATAGCCTGTCAGGAAAATATTTGAGGAACTATCGGTGACAACACCTTCAGGAAAGTCCAGGCTCATACCGCCGAAAGTCTGTACCCAATCAAAGTTCCCGTTTTCATCAAATTTAACTATATAGGCATCAAAATTACCAACCGCTCTTTTCTCTACAACACCAGGTCCGGGGTCAAAATCAGCTGTATCAGCGAAAACGCCTGTGGCTATAATGTTTTCCTGTGTGTCATTTGTAATAGAAACACAATAATCGGTATTTGCTCCTCCCCAAGTCAAAGCCCAGACGAAATCGCCATTTGGAGAAAATCTGCTTAGAAAAGCGTCATACCATGAAGCAACGGAATTGTGGATGTCAACACCCAAACCGGGGTCGAAATCACACGAGCCTGCGAATATACCGCTAACGTGAATGTTATCCGAGTTGTCGATGGATATGTCATACCCTTCCTGGTCTTCCCCAGTACCGCCCCATGTTCGCGCCCAGACAAAATCACCATTTGGGGAATATTTACACAGGAAAATGTGCCTTATATTTACACTACCGGATGAATGCATTTCAGTTCCTGTTCCCGGGTCAAAATCAACCA
Organism: uncultured bacterium; assembly: GCA_965369605.1. Classification (GTDB taxonomy): domain Bacteria; phylum JAJVIF01; class JAJVIF01; order JAGGVT01; family JAGGVT01; genus JAGGVT01. The sequence continues at coordinate 14,219 of CBDURE010000083.1, read as the reverse complement.
TACCAGCAAAATCACCGACAGCGTAGATATTCCCACTGCTGTCGATTCCAATGCTTTTCACTTTTTCCACATATTCATTTCCCCATGACTGCACCCATAGTAAATTCCATTCCTTATCGTATTTAACAAGGAAAACATCCCGTGATCCGTTAGATATTCTTGTTTCCTCCCAGATTGACGGGTCGAAATCACAAGTATCCTCAAATTCACCTGCGACATACATGTTTTTATCGTTATCAACAACAATGCTTTCTCCGGAGTCGTACTCATCACCACCCCAGGCAATTGCGATGCCTTCAACAATCGGTGTATTCATGACAACAATTTCAACAATGTCGTAAAGTGCGACCAACCCGGAATTCTCAGATGTTGCTTTAATAAATCCCGTGTAATTGCCGGTTGATGCGCCTGTGTTGTTTTTCAGATCCACCACCCACCTTAATGCAGTGTGTTTGGTGAATGCCACCATGTCCTCACCTGTTACAACAGGACAACAGAGCATAACCTGATCAACATCATCCTGCCAGTCATAGACACTGACCTCTGCCTGAGTTTCATGCCCGAGAGAATCGTATAATTCATTATGCCAGAAATTTTTAATTTGATAGGGTTCATCGCAGTTTTCAGGCCAGGATGCTGTTATCGCGAAATTAAGCATGGTAACACCAGCAGGAAAATACAACTGTAACTGCTGTGTGTGCTCAGTTCCCATACCTGTGAATTCACGATTCACTTCACCCTTGGCAAACGCTTTAAACGGATTTATCTGCGATCCGCCTGGAATATCGAACAACGCGGTCCAGTCATCAGCGTTGGACAGCCTTGAACCAAGATTATCAGTAAAAACAATCAATCTGATATCAAACGCCGATAATGATGTGGGATTTTGAATCGTCGCATCAACATTGAGAATTCCTGATAATGGGTCAAAGGAAATAATGTCGAAGGATGGAGTTGGAATCATCCCGGTAATATTCCATTGCGCCGCGGCATCACGATTACTCTCAACAGATACAATCAGCGATTCGGAATCGAATTGCATCGACCACAATCCGATTAAATCACTATTAACCAAACTTTCATCGATATCCGCAACGAGGATGAAATCGTCTGCCATGCTCTCTGATGGTTCAACAGGGGATTGATTAGTGGATGAACAACCACATAAAAAAGCAAAAACCCCTAAAAATAATATTAGTTTTACTAAATTCATGAGAACTCCCTGGAGGAATAAACGCAATTAATTATTGGTTAGCCCTTTATGGCCTAACATTATAAAAGTATACCACAATCATAACCTTGGCATTTTCTTAAATGCTGAAATTTTCGAATCTTTTTTACTCAGAGATAGCTGTCCAGAGGAGACTAACCTCTTCATAGTTATTATCTTTGTGTAAAATTGATTAATAACGGATTTGCGTGTATAATGTTAGTAGTTTGGATAGTTAAAATCAGTTTCAGTGAAATCAGTTTCAGCGATAACAGTTTGTTTCCGAATGCGAAAATGGTTGGAGGATGCTATGAACATGGCTTATCACTCACTCCATCATTCCAGGGGTATGGGATTTTATTGCCTTTTGAGGAGAGGATTCAGGGATATAGTTTTCGGTTTGTTGTTTCTTATAATCCTCACCGGATGCTCGTCCTCTAAATCGCCGATCATGTCCGACATCGATCAAACCGGCCTGACGGACTCACTCCCCATCATCGCGCCGGAATCTCTTTCCAATGCTTTCACCGCAACAGGCATCCTCGGCGCTTACGATTTAATCATCGATCAAACGAACATGGCATCAGAGCTCATTCCAAAACGTACATCCATGATCGGTGAGAGTTTTATTGTCAACGGGACATCGTTCTTTGTAATCACGCCGTGCCAGCATTGCCTCAGGCTGAAAAATCTCGATTATGATGATCCTTATATCAAGGCGACATTTTACGCAAGCCATCCGTTTGAGAAAGGGAATCCATCGGACCCGCCATCACCAAAAAACAGGCTCGATTTGGACATCTTCGATCTCGCGCTTGTTGTATTTCCACTTGAGGATGATCCCACGGAGCCGCATCTGATCGATATCGAAATCTATTCTGAATCGTGCGGATACCCCGATGGCTACACTCGTGAACTTTCTGAGGTCATCGGCAACGAATTCGCCTGCCCGTATTTCCTTGTAGTTGACGACAGCGACACAGGAAACTCAACATTCAACAGGTTCGAAATGGGCACTAAAGATCATACGTTCGACGCATGGTTCGCTGGCGGGCGGTTCGAACTTTATCTCACGTTTGGTTATGGCGCCAGCACGACATTCGAAAATCGTTTGACTCCAAACTACTTTAATCCTGAGTTCAACCGCAAAGCGCCGTGGAAAGTGAATGTAATTCCTCCGGCTCAGGGATGGCCTCCCTCTGACGATACTGAAACCCGCGATGTCATAGTGGAAATTTATGACTGGCAGATCGGCGCGACAGTCGATCCGAACCTCGATGACCCATCCGATATTTACTCACAATCGGATATTGTCGGGGTCGGTGTTGAAATCCACATGATGACAAACGAGCTCCAGATCGTAACGACACCTACAGGCTCACACACAGGAATGCCGGATGATCCGCTGATTTTCACTGTGCCTATCTCGAACGAGAATTTTCTTCCGGGCGGATATTATCAGGGCTACGTTAAGGTTCTGGACAGTCGCGTACCCCCGCAAGCGCCATTCGATGGCCAGACCGATTCGATGATCGATGTCCCCGATGGCGTTACTCTCGATTTCTGCTCTATGCCGGAATTCGCAACTTACCAAATTTTTACTGCGGAAGTTTGGAGCAACGATCCTCCTTTCGCTGACCTTGACGTATCGGACTATTTTGTAGATTCGGGAATGCCGATCCAGATGTGGCCCGGACCTGCAACCGATGACCCTGATGGAAACATCGTCCTGTACGAATACGATTTCGATTACAGGAGTAACTACTTCAGCGTGGATGCATCGAACACAACAGGTGCCCCTGTAACATCGCCTCCTTTTGAAAATCATGAATTCGGCCATATTACACAACAGGTGGCGATGCGTGTAACTGATGACGGGTATCCTCCGAAATCGGCAATCGGCGTGGAGACAATCACCATTTACCCGCTTTCATCTGACAGGTGGGCGCGAACATGGGGGAAAGTCGACCGTGAAAGTGTCTTTGCCGATAATTCAGGCGGTGTATATGTGCATGGTGAATTTGATGAAACTGTTGATTTTGATCCTGGCATCGGTGAAGATTTACATACTGCAAATGGATACAGCGATATGTTCCTGAGTAAATTCAACATGAGTGGTGATTTCATCTGGGCAAGGACTTGGGGAGGAAACAGCAACAAAGAATTTGTAACTGGAATCGCTAACGACTTAAATGGAAACTTATATTTGTCAGGAATTTTTCGTGGTATAGCTGACTTTGATCCCGGCCCCGGTGAGGATATTCATGAAGTACAAAGTTCTTATGGTTGGGATATATTCCTGACAAAGTTCAATCCCGACGGTGATTTTATTTGGGCAAGAACCTGGCCCGGCGTTGAATGGAATCCTCTTGGTGACTTTCCTCCCTTCAAAGTTGTTTGTGATTCAAACGATGATTTGACCGTAACTGGCTTGTTCTGCGGCACTTGTGATTTCGATCCATCAAATGGTTTTGACATTAGAACTTCTAATCAATACTATGAAGCTTTTATAACCAGGTTCAGTTCAAACGGTGACCATATTTGGGTGCGCACTCTTGGAGATGAGGATTCAGGAGCATGTATCCAGTCTGCCAGTGTTGATAAGAATGACAATATATACTACACAGGCGCTTTCAGTGGTGACCTGGATTTCGATCCCGATTGGGTTGATGAGTTTAGGAGGATATCAAACGGTAATGCCGGTGATGTATTCGTAGCAAAATATACACGCAATCTTGATCCCATTTGGGTTATTACTTTCGGTTCTGAGTTTGGGGAAATGGGCAGGAAATTATCTTTAGGTGGTGAATCATTTTATCTTCTTAGTAAATTGGATGGAGATGTTGACATGGACCCCGGACCTGGTGAAGATTGGAAAACCCGTATAGGCGGTCGTGATACTGGCATTAGCAAGTTTGACACAGATGGCAACTATGAATGGGGGCATAGAATAGGAGTTTACCATAGTTGGGATTGTATGATGACTACAGAGGGTCATGTGTTCATTACTGGGGAATTTCTCGCTTCAATGGATTTTGATCTTGGACCCGGAACTGATATTCACACTTCGAATGGGGAGAATGACATTTTTCTAACCAAATTTCATTCTGATGGCAGCTACCTTGGAACTAGAACCTGGGGAGGGGAAAGCTCTGATTTGGGTCGTGGATTAGCTGTCACCAATGAAGACATTGTTTTTGTGACAGGTGAATTTGGTGGTACTGTCGATTTCGACCCCAGCAGCTACGGCACTGATTTCCACACCGCACCAGGAAGCTCATATGCATTTTTATGCAGGATGATGTAGCGAATTAAGAATAATTACAAAAAAAAGGCTGGTTGAGTTTAATTTTCAACCAGCCTTCATTTTGTTAATTAAACACTTGGTTAAGGGTCAGTATTCTCATATGTATTTATATTATAGTACGATTCCAAATCACCGTTACGTGAACCTATAAAGTATAAATACCCATAGTCATCATCACCATCCCAAAATTGCCTGCCAACTCCGAAAGCCTCAGGCCATACAATATGAGAATTTCCTAGAATATCATATTCAAAATCTTCGTCAAAATCGTAATAATTACTGTCTCGTTCGAAATCAACCTGCCGGATCATGTACCCGCGTAATTCCGGCTGATACATCAGGACCGCAACAGTTCCTTCATAATGACCGTCTTCTATATTCCACGTGTCATCAGCCAAACCTGATTTTCCATTAGCAAGGTGAATAATACCTTTAAACTTGTCATTAGGCCCAATTCCTGCCTTATCTTCTGCTGCATGCCCACTGCCATAAGTTGAACCGTTCCAATGATAGACATAGATGAAATCATTATCCCAATTCGATGCCTGAACCCCGACATATAGATTCCAGTAATGAGTATCTTCATCCCATTTGCTGGCACAGATACTTACCGGTTCCCCAGTAAAATCATCAAGCGTTTCCTCTATTTCCCAGGCAAGTGGATCCCCTTGCTTTTTTAGATAGTAAACAGCACCATCATCTGCAACTGATACCAATAAATGAGCAGCAGTGTTAGCGGCTTCATCGTCAAAAACATATTCTATATCAGTAACCTTGGAAAAGGGGTCAGTCCCCTTTTAAGAAGCCCATTAATGCTGGGCGTTTAGGGCACTTTTACGCGGACGGCCTCTTGGGCGTTCTGTTAATTTCCTTCCGACCCGCTTTGATATTCTCTTCATAAACTTCTCATCACCACATGGAACTCCGGCGGATGTTCGACGGCGCAATCTTTCGATATCCTCCAGTTTGGGCATTTCATCCAGCAAATCCGACCAGCCATCGAAAATATCATCGTACGCATGGTTTTGCTCAAGAACAGGATCAGCCCTTAAACCGCAATGGCAGGCGGCGCTTGACCAGGGATAATCGCGCGCGCGCATTACCATACCTGCCCGGACAGGATTCTGCTCGACATAGCGCATGGCAAGGTAAAGGTAGGAGTCGTCCATTGGGGCTGAAAAGTAACGGCTATGCCAGAGATGTCCGCTCCATCCCTGTGTCTGATTCACCGCTCGCGAGTGGCGCATGTTGACAATTTGCAATGTGCGTCCGATACTGGTTTTATTGCGTGGTATGCCGACAATGTGGATATGGTTGGTCATCAGGCAGTATGCAAGTATTTCGAATTTGTATCTTGCGGAATACTGGGTTAGCCATTTAAGATAACGCTTGCGATCATCAGTTGAGAAGAAAACATCCTGCCGCCTGTTACCTCTCTGTGTGATATGATAAGGGATATTCCTGAGTATAATCCGGTTTTGTCTTGGCATGGGACAATAGTAAATGATACCGCTGTCGTTGTCAAACACAGGTGTCTTAAAAGGGGACTGACCCCATTAACAAAAATTCAACCTGACCGGCTAGAGTTTGCCCTCATAATGAATTAGTATTTAACCTGGAGGCAAACTCATGCGACCGCTAAACGATACCGAACCGGATATTCCAGCGTTGCTGATCGACCTTTATGAGCTCACGATGTCAGCCGCGTACTGGGACAACAATATCAATTCAGTCGCGACGTTCGACCTGTTCTTCCGTAATCTGCCTGAGAATCGCAACTACCTGATAACGTGCGGCATTGAACGGGCTATCAATTTCATCCTGAACCTGAAATTCGACCATCGCGAGATAGACTACCTGCGAGGACTCCCAATTTTCGCAAACCTGTCGCCGATTTTCTTTGAGTATCTTTCGCAATTGAAATTCACCGGATCAGTTCGCGCGATGCCTGCCGGGACATTCGTATTTCCAAACGAGCCGGTGGTTGAAATAACCGCTCCGATTATCGAGGCGCAAATTATTGAAACGGCGCTTTTGAGTGTGATTAATTTCGAAACGATGGTGGCATCCAAAGCGGCGCGAGTTGTGCAGGCTGCGGAGGGTCGTTCGGTTGTTGAATTCGGTGCCAGACGCGCACACGGTCCCGGTGCGGCTGTTGCAGGTGCGCGAGCGGCGTGTATCGGCGGATGCGCGGGGACATCGAATCTGGAGGCGGGACGGCTCTATAATCTGCCCGTTTACGGCACAATCGCACATTCATATATCATGGCTCACGATGATGAATACGAGGCTTACGAGAATTTCGCCAAAACTTTCCCCAATGATATCGTCCTTCTTATTGACACGTACGACACAATCGAGGGCGCCAAACTGGCTGTTAAAATCGGGAAAAGTGTAAAAGCGGTCAGGCTGGATTCAGGTAACATGCTTGAACTGAGCCGTGAGGTCAGGAAGATACTCGATGATGCCGGCATGGCTGAGACTAAAATCATGGCATCCAGCGATTTGAACGAGACCAAATTACGAATGTTGATGAACGAGAAAGCGCCGATAGACAGTTTCGGAATCGGCAGTGAGCTGATTACATCGAAGGATGCGCCATCCATGCCCGGTGTCTATAAACTTGTTGAAACCCGGGAAGATGGTAAAACTCATTATCGAATCAAACTAAGTAAGGATAAAATCAATCTCCCCGGCCGCAAGCAGGTTTACAGGATGCGCGACTCCAACGGAATGTTTGTGAAGGATATCATCGCGGCGGATGGCGAATTCGACAACGAACCGAATCTCAGCCCTCTTCTGATAACCTACATTAATGATGGCAAACTTGTGGAGGAACTGCCGTCGATTGAGTGGATTCAGAATCGAGTGAAACGAGGCATGACTGAATTCAGCGATGAGCTGATAGATCCGCTGGCATCGGTGAATTATCCTGTGGAGGTAAGTCCGAGGATAAAAGAGATGATTAAGATCGCGAAAAGCGAGCATGAGTCCCCCGAATAAATTCTTGAAATTTCTTGTAACCCCTCTTGACAACTATTGTAACTTCCTGTATATTCTGGATAGTAAATTGACAATTTAGTTGAACCACGGGAACCGTTCGAAGGAGGAGGCATGGCAGTAGAGATTGATTTTTGGAAGGATTTCAATTGAATTGCTGCCTCCTCCTGACAACATCCGTAATCGTTTCACATAGAAGTACTAACTAGCATAACGCTGGCAGAACGCTGGCAGAACGAATGTACATAGTATAGATAATCTATCGGCTACAAGTACCGTCCTCCCCTACCCCGGGGAGGATTTTATTTTTGAAATAAAGGACTGCCCCCTTTTCCATATTGATGTCCGATAAATTTATAAAATCAAATACAAGATATGCTAAAATTTCAAGCAGCGGAAGCAACCATGGACCATAAACTATTAAACATAGAGCGCAGGAAAATCCTGATCGGCGGCATTCTAGTCGTCATATTTTCCGCGGTATGGCATATCGCCAAATCATATTTCAAATCGGGACAGATTGAGTTCACCGGTTTCGACCTGTTTGGTTCAGTATCATTCGTGATGATTTTAGGCATCTTCGAAATATTTGCCAGGTACTTGCCAATGAAAAGAGCAATCGCCGAACTGAAATCTAAAGGATATTTCGATATATCTGAGGAAACCATAAATTCCTACCAGTATCGAAATGTTGAACTCGGTTTGGATTTTAATGCCACCTGCGAACTATGCCTCAACTACCTGAAATCGCTTTCCAACTGCGAGATTGTCATTCAGGACTGTGATGATGGATTCCTCGCGGCTAAACACAGGATAAACGAAAAGAAAATAACCCGCGACAGAATCGAGTTTGATATTCAGAAGCAATCCGATGATGTAACGACTGTGGAGATCAGTCGCGGACCGAAACTTGATTTAGGAGGACTCTATACCAGCCGGAATTACATAATGATTGAGGAATCGCTGGCATTCCTGAAACGCAATGCAGGAACGGATAAGTTTAGCCTGTTTGATGCGGAGGATGAATAGAATGCATCCTGCACTATTTAGTAAAATAGGGACAGAGCCCAATTTGCGGATTGTCAAGTAGAGCACCCGGGATGGCATATATAATCAGCAACAAAAAAGGGCGCTGTCCCCTTTAACACAATTCTGGGTAATATGAATAATCTGTATTTACTTGATGCATCATATAATAATATTGATACTTTTGGTGATCTTACAAATATGACAAATTTAAAACGTCTGATGCTTGGTGGTAATAAATTCAGCGATTTATCAACTGTCACTAATCTCCCGCCTATTCGGTCATTGGTATTGTCTGGTAATCTTATAAGCGATATAAGTCCGCTGAAAAATGTCACTTTCGGTGAAGATAAAGGCGGACCATATACAAATCAGGATTACAGGTTTACCACTTACCCTCGAATGCCTGGCATGGCCAGATCAGTTTACTATAAGCAGATCGTTCTTGATAAAAATCAAATCACTGATATTAGTCCGTTGCTTGAGATTAAAGGCCTTGGAGAACATGTATATTTCAGCATCGAGGAAAACCCTTTGGATATGCAAATAGCTCACCGAATTAAATCAGAACTGGAAACTCTTGGTGTGCGTGTTTATATTGATAAGGACGGAGAAACATAACCGCAAAACAGGCGCTGTCTGCCCGCTATAGATTTTTTAAAAGCGATAGCCGCTAGGCTCTTCATCGACGTCAGGTTTTTTCGCGGAGGCTGGTTTGCCTGATTTTGTGATGGTTTTATATCCCTTCGCTTCGAGTTCTTTTACGCGTTTGTTATAGTTCTTAACACTGCTGAAAGCGCCTACCTGGACAAGGAACACTGTTTTATTTCCGGCTTTTTCCTTTGCCACGTAGGGCGTAAAACCATCGGCAACCAGAGCCTTAGCCAACTTGTCAGCATTCGATTGCGCATCAAAGGAGCCAACAATCACTCTGTGCAGATTTGAATAATCAACTGGTTTCTTTTTCACCCGCTCAGATGCTTTACCGGTTGACGGCTTTTTTTCACGAATCGAATCGGGTACTTTTTTGGAAGGTTCGGATTTGATCTCCCCGGATGCCTCATCTTCATCAACAGGAATCTCACCGGTTGTATCGTCATCGGAACTCGCAGCCGTCCAATCAGCATCGCTAGTGCCATCAATCGGAGTTTCCTGCCCGGTTTTATCATCAGGTGACGGATCAGGACTTTTGGGTTTGGCGTTGCTGCTGCAGCCGGCAATTGCCGCGAGAAAAGCAGAAAGTACAATCACAATCAACGCAATGTGGAATTTTCGATTTAGCATCATGGCATAAACCTCGATTGGGAAAATTTGCTTACTGGCGATATTATATCGGATTTAAAGCAATTTAAACAGTTTTAAATGAGAATTAATGTTGGTTTAGTTGGAATCAAGCGAGAAAAAGGGGACAGGTACATTTATAGACAGCATTATTACTCGGTTTTATTCGGACAACCCCTTTCTTTTGTTTTAATTTACGCTTTGTATACCCCGATATCTTTCTGACGTTATTTTCGTGAAATTCGTGACATCTACCATTTTCTTATTCCGATTAGCAGTAATGTTATAATTCGTAACCCGGGAAAAACCCCGGCGAAGGGACGCCGGGTTACAATTACATAATCCGTTACATGCAGCAGGACTTCGTCCCGGCAAGTAGCGCCGAGTCACATATTTCAATTGTACGATTCCATTACATCGCGACTCTCAGCCATGAGGTCGGGGACGAGGTCTTTCATGCCTGTTTGATCCCAGAATGGGAGTTTGCTGTGGGTTTCGAGGTATTTCAGCGGGATTGGGTGAGTTCCAATAACCACGGGCAAACCATATTGCTGTTCGATAAACGCCTTGAATTGGCGGATACGGGGGCAAGGGGGATAGCCAACCACCAGTCCCGTAGCAAGGTGAACGACATCGCACCCGTTTTTCAAGAATTCAGCCGGGACATACTCCACGTTTCCGCCCGGACATCCGCCACAAGTTGAATAACCGACAATCTCCAACTGCTCATCGGCAGCATAGCGAGCGAAACCGCCAGTGCGTTCGCGCATTGACCGGAAACATTTACCGCCACCGCAAGTGTTGTATCTTCCACAGATTATAATTCCTATTTTTTTCATAGTACCTTCCTTTGCCACGCTTAATCCCCTATTGCGTATAGAGCTCTGTTGGCCATTACATAGACTGTGCCGTCGGCGCCTATTGCGGGGGAGCCGGCTTGATATGGCAATGTGAGATTGAAAATCTGGTTGCCGTCAGTGTCCCAGCATTGGAGACATGCCCCGTTTGAACCGTTTCCGCATCCGATGTAGATATAACCATCAGCGGAAACTGCCATCATTGCTGTGGTGATGACCCCAAGCGAATGTTCCCAGACTGTGCTGCCATCGGATGGATCCATTTTTCGTAAGTAATAACCACTTCCGCCTGTTGCGTAAATGTAACCGTCTGAATCATGTGCGGGACTGCAGTGCAGGTAGAAATCCCATTGCGGTGTTGCCCAAAGTTGTGTTCCATCCGGAGCGAATTTGTTGACATCGCGACCGCCATCGCAGGCGACATAAAAATTATTGTTGTCATCCAAAGATCCGGGCCACTTTGTATTGTAATTTACGTAAACAGCAGCCCAAAGGGAGTTGCCATCAGAATCGAATTTCCAAAGTTGCCCACCGGAATCTGTTACGTAAATATAACCGTCATCACCAATACATGGGCAGTGATGCTGCATATCGGAATAGGCATAGCCGATTATACTGTGATGCCATTTATATGTACCATCGGAGTTTATTGCCCACGTTTTCGCTACACCCATTGGGCGCAGTGTTTGGAAATAAATCGTTCCATCGGTGCCGATTTTAATACCGCCGTCGATAAGCTCGTAGGAACCGGTATAGGCGCTGCTCAATTGGTAATACCAATTCTGACTGCCATCGGTGGTATTAAGGCAGTATATCCGTCCCCTGTAACCGCCACCGGATCCGGCATCACCGCCGTAATAAACATACTGTCCGTCAGGCGAAACAGCTGCTTCACGGGGTGCGTAATTTCCGATTGCCAGGTAATGCCTCCATTTCTCTGATCCGTCAGACGGGTTTAGAGCAACAAGACCCGGTCTACGGAGTGTTGCAGTTACTTCTACATAAATCCCACAATAGATTGTGCCATCCGGTCCAATTACCGGAGCAGACCATACCTGCTCCTCATCATAGAACCACTTAATATCATCGTTCGTCGTGCCGTTGAACGTTGAAAGGCATTTTCCCTTTGTGTCGCATCCGAAATATGGCCAGATTGGGATTATCGATTGCTCGATAGTAAACGGTTCATCGCTTATATCGAAAATCGACGGATCGCTAACCTCGCTTATACGCACCTTTGCATTTGTTGTTGGATCATTTGGCACAAACCAATCGAAAGTGCCATCGTTTTCAGTGTCGTCAATAATGATGTTAATATCGCTGACAAAATCATCCTTCGAATACTCCAGCGTAACATTGCCAATAGTGCCGATGATATTCCAGGTTATATCGTAATGTGAGAAAGATTCCCAAGTCTCTCCGCCGTTTGGTAATGTTATTGTAAGTTGTTTTCCCTCTGCGACATCGATGCTGAATGTTTGGTATGTCGCAAATTCAATAATATCAAATAATCCGACAAGAGGATTTTCAATCGGTGAAACGCGCTTTATTCCATCCATACCGTTTAGAAGCGGCGATGCGTTATGTCCGGGAGCGTAGTTGTCTGTAACTTTTATCAAACCAGAGTAATTCCCCTCAACAGCGCCGAGGGTATTGGTGATTGTGCCTTCGTAGATTAGCGGGTCGGATGGGGAATGTCCTGTTCCTGAAATAGCGCTGCTGCCATCGATTACCAATGGCGTATCTGTTACGCTGGGGATTTCAATGCGGATATTATTAACCGATGAATCCGCGAGCATTTCGTTGAGTTCTTCCCCAACTGCGACTCCGTGGTTTATATCAACTACATGAATCTCGATTTGCGCGGTTGATGATACGTCCTCACCTTTCAGATCATTTGAGATAATTTCTAAACTCACTTCGCTTGCAGCTTTTTTGTTGTGTTGCGGGATACGGTATTCCGGCGAGAATCGCTCGTTTTTCGATGCTGAACTAACAGCGTAAGTGCATCCAACTGCGAATATAAAATCGTTTCTGTCATCAAGTTGGAACACATAATCCTGGTAGTCGTAATCGCATCCCATCGCCATTACAAGATTTCCGCTCGGCGGTGGATTCGTAACGCTCTCAAAACCCATTGGATTGGATTCGTTGAAATTACCTGTAGAGTAATCATCGAAATGGAGTTTATATGGGTGAATGGTCGCGTCTGTGGGGAAGATATCATCGAGAGAGTTGTCGAGATAACCGGAGAATCCATCAGCGTTGATTAAATGCATGCCAGATACATGCGCATTAATACTTGGAAAATTCGTTGTTGGTGAATTCGAAACTACGATTCCCTCAACATTGAGCACGTGAAGGTCAGCGCGATTTTGCCCGGTTATTGGCTTTAAAGGATCGCCGGGTGGAAACGGATGCTTTATCCCTATTGATAGAACCGGGTTGCCATCGGGGTCAATCGAAACCGATTTTAGTTTGACACAATCCGTACAGGGCGCAAGAGTCAGAAAGTTGGTTATATCGACAACTTCCAGAACATCGGTCAGCGCTGCCTGACGGACTGGTGCCAGACTCGCGGTTACGTTTGACGGGTCGATGCTTAGATTGAACAATCCGAGCATCCCTACTCCGCCAGCGGGTGAATTGTCGGAAAATCTATCAGTCACGCCAACCGCAAATGAATGTTCATTATCGATTTGCATTTCGGGTTGTGTAATTTGGGAATGATTCCCGGAACATCCGCCTAATAGTATAATAATTGTGATAGTTGCGATTATTGATGTAAGTTTCATGTGTCACCAACCTCACCAGAAATCAGGAGTACTAATTTGAGCTACAATTTTAGCATATTTGGATGGGGGATTGCATTTGGGACAATGGGACTGACCCAAATGGCACAGATTTCTGTCATTCTGAGCAAAGCGAAGAATCTACCACATGGTTACTAATTCGGATTAGTGTTTTGCGGGATTTTAATCAGAAAGACTTTATCGTACTCCAAAAGCTCACCTGAAACGTTAATCCTTGAGGAAATTGTATTCTGTACACCAAATCGACCGGCAACATATAAGTTCCCGTTTCCATCAATCGTCAAACCCATATTTTCGAAATAACCGCCGCCAGCCGGCAGCACTTTTACCCATTTAAATTTTCCATTTTCGTCGAACTGACTTATAAAAGTATCATAGGCGAAAGCAACTATTGGTTCTACCCCATCCATGGAAAAGGAATGTATCCCACTTTTGACCTGTTTTAATCCGAAAGCTTCCGGATTAAAATCAGCGATCCCCTCAAATTCTCCTTTAACGTAAACAAATCCACTATCATCCACATCAACTTCAAAGGGGATTACGGTACTATTGCCAGCTGGAAATACTTTGTTTTGGTAGGTTGATTTATCACCTAAGAGATTGTGCAGGAATTTGTTATCCCTGATCACTCGTGCGATTTTCACATCGGGTGAGTTACTTGGACCCCATGTTTGCACCCATTCAAACTCAAGATTTTTATTGAATTTGCAAAGGAAAGAGTCATT
>CBDURE010000082.1:0-15532 GCA_965369605.1 uncultured bacterium | reverse complement strand
CTATCATATTCCCCTAAGTTACAAATGCAGAGAATATATAAATGTCGAAAGTCGAACGAAAGGGCTTGTTGAAAAAAGGATAGGTTTTAATGTAACCCGGTCATGCCGTCCCGTGCCCAGTTGACAATTTTCTATAATGTATATTAGGCATGCCGGGGAAGTGGCTGAATATGCGGAAGCCCCGGCATGCCTGCGAGGATTGTCGGGGTTGATTAACATTTTCATATAAAGGCATGACCGGGTTACGGGATAAATAGGCTTTTTCAACAAGCTCTTTCGCGGGAATGACGTAATCGTGATCCTTATCCATGCCTGATAAAATAAAAAAAAATCCCCTGCAGTTGCAGGGGATTACTCTTTGCAGTATTTCAACGTTACTCTACAGTTCGATACGCATCTAGTAAACGATAATCGCTATTGCATCTGTAAAACCCAAACAATGATAATCCGCAGCAGGAAGCGTTGACGGACTTGTGTTGCCGATAGCATAAGCGATTACAAAAAAGTCTCTGTCCTCATTAAGTAAATCAGCCAGGAAATAGCTTGTATGCTCGAACGTATCACCAGCGCCGATGGTGTTGAAACCGGCTTGTCCGGCATCACCGAACTCAGTCAGGAATCCGCCAATATTAGGGGTTTCATACGTATACAGCGACCCACGCGCACTATTAGTGGGAAGGAAATCATCCACAGTTGGAATCCATGTATCAAGTTCAGGAACGTCTGTTCCAATCGTTCCGAAACACCATCCGCCATCGGAAATCCATGTTCTCGTGGATGCTGAAAGTACATAGCAGTCAACATAAGCTGTTGACTGGCCTTCGAGGTCTGGAAATTCACGATAATGCATCCCCCATCGATTTGTGAAATTACACTCGTTAAGAGGATTTGTGAAGCATGCGTATGTGTACAGGTGATCAGCGGGCCAGCCGTCAATGTTGTAGAGGCCAGTAGAGTCATAGAATCCACCTGATGCCAGCGATGGGTTGCCAGCTGCTCCAACATATTCCCTTGTCCTTTCAAGCATTCGAGGTACTCCTACAGGTCTGAAAGCGCTTGCAAACACCATTGCGACATGTTCGGAATATGGTGTTACAACGGCATCATCACCGGTGACCAACCTGCCATAAACCCGTACCCGATGTGTGGTTTCCATCTGGGCGATTCCAACTTGATAGTTGAATGTGTTTAGCGTAGAGGTGGCAACAGCGCTCCAGGACGTTGGATTGAGTGTGCTGTTCGCTTTTTCGATAACATACTCAGCCGCACAAGGAACCTCAGTCCAGTTAAGTGTGACACTTGTTATGAGTTCAGCATCAGCACTGCCCTCGCCGCGATTTACGATATCCGCAATAAGGTCGCCGGGGTCGATGGTCAGGACATTAATTTGCTGCGTGCAGATAGCAGTCATCGGCGGAACGCCATCATCGGAAACCTGCAGGGCAACATCATGAAGAGAATCCTCAAAAGTCGCGTTGCAGAATGGTCCGAGATCGAACGGATCACCGAAATTGGGGTCTGTTAAAAGCTGTGTAACGTCGACATTGAATGTGGTTCCGTCATAATCCATATCCCATTCGTAGCTCGTGATGCTGCCATCCGGGTCAGATATCGTACCCGGTGTGCACAGAGTTGAGTCACCGAGGCTGATTTCAGTATCAGCCAGCCCGAAGTCGCAGTTGGGAGGCAGATTACCAAGCAGAACAGTCGCGATAAAGGTTTGGTATGTCGCATATTCCGGCATTGAGTAATGAACAAGATCAATGCCGTCTGGAGAGTCGATAACGAAATCTCTTCCATCCGCGGGTGCCAGAACCGGACGTTCATCTGTTACTTTAACAAGTCCGGTATATTCACCTTCGACAAGAAGATTTTCATTGGCGACAGGAACTGTGACAACCCAGGGATCATCAGGCGCGCCTGTTGCAGTCGGGTCATCCGGCACAGCAACTTCAGGCAGTGTGATGTTCATTCCCAGAACTTCCACGGAAACATTCGACGGTTCACTTGCGGCAAAGATTTCACTCGGATCGGCATCGGCAAAATCGGCATCTGTTGAAACAGCAGCGCCAATCTGCCAGTCGTAAACCTCAACCGTGACGTTATGAGTTACCGTGTCCTCATTATCCAGCCAGGTATTGCCGATAGCTGGCGGATCCTCACCCTCCGGAGGTGTAACGACAACTTTCCACGCCGCTTTACGATTGAATTCGGGATTGTAGTACTTCGGATGAAGCCTGTCCGGTTTCCTGGCGCCAAAACCGTATCCCATAGTGAGATAGATATCCAAATTAAGCACACCGGTTGACAGGTCGAAACCGATATCGAAATCCGCGTTTGATTCCATCTCAAACTTGTTGAATGTGTCAGTGACTGCTTCGTTGTCATCAATGACAAGGAAGAAAGGCAGCGCGGCGCTTTCTGAATCAATCACTTGAGCCAGCTCAGTTGTGAAACCATCCTGGCCTACACAGAACTGATCATAAACATCGGCGCTTGTAAGTGAATACTGTGTCGCTGTCGCACCGCTTGGAGCAATAACCGCCGCAAGATCGAATACATCAAGGTCGAGACGGTTCATGGCTGTTGGTGGAAGGCTGGTAAGACCCTTTTTAAAGGGATGAACGATGTTAAAGCTCAATACAGCAACCCCATCAACAAGACTTATTCCTGTGAGTTTAAGACAATCAGGACATGGTGCAATTGTGAAAAACGCAATACCACTGACAATGTAATCCTCCCCGATAGAAGTAATGCGTTTACTCACAAGGTCTGCAGTCATTTCCTCCGGATTAATGGCAAGCTCATAAACCCCCATCAACCCGATAGCGTTAAAAACATCACCAGCATTCGTTACTGCGATGATTGGAATGCTGTCCAGTGATCCGACTGTCTTGCCATTATCCGGCGTGACTGGATCCCCCCCGCCTCCGGAACAACCGATAATGAATGCCAGAATCATTGCAAAACAAACTAGAGCCAAAATTTTGGCTTTGGACATAGCATACCTCCTGAGAGCAATTTGGAGTTGAATAATAAAATAGTACTTAAATATCCCTGAAAACTACTTTTGGAATCTCTTAGAGAAGAACGGTAAAACGCATTTAACGCCCATTTACCACGGCAGATGATAATTTATCATTAGCTGATTGTCAAGATTAAAGCATGATTTAGGCTGGCACCTGGGCTAAGAACGTCTGTTGGAACGGAATATGGCCCATGACTTTGTATGTTTGGAGGTCCCTCGGGGAAGATATCCTCCGGTGAGATCATTTCAGGTGTGTGTTTTTTCTTGTACTCATCTGCCAGTTTAGTGGGGTCTGGCGCTTGAACGTAGTATTTTGCCGTGAATCTGACAGGTTCACCCTCTTTGATTTCATCCAGGTCGATTTCAGGTGGGGTTATCGGTTGAGGGTAAGCTGATGTTTGCTCCGCAGGATCAACCTCTTGCCCTGAATCTGTTGAAGATGCGGAACCTTTGATTGCCTCGTTGAAGGCATCATACGCGGCTTTTTCGGCGGTGCGTTCAAGAATTCGCTTCTCACCGATTTGCACTCTGACAACGTTTTCAGGCGCTTTCCCCTTGCGGAATCCCTTGATATCTGTGTTTTCCTTGAACTCGTTGAGAGTTTCAGGAATGCACTTTTCAACCTCATCCCACCCAAACTCAATCTTGAGTTCATGTTGTATAGGGTTGATTTCTTTATGTTTGATTATCAGATTCATTTATTCTATATCTATATTCGAAATACTCTTATTCCTAAGAATTCGTTTGACTCTTTTTTATTTTCCATGCAACTATTATAAGAATTCCCGTGATCAAAGGTAATGTGAAGTGAAACAAATAATGGAAATTCACTAATTCAATGATGGGGTGATTTAGAGATAGTGATATAATAAAAAAAAGACTAGAAAAAACAATCAATATGCCCAAGAATAATTGTATGCCAGGAATGTGGAATAATATCATTGAGTAACCAGAAAGAATGCAATGACCGAATCTTTCAGGATTATTTGGAAATAAAACAATAGGTATAAATGTCCATACTATCAGCAATACAAATGCGACTAGACGTATTCTTAAATGCACATTCTTTTTAAGTAAGAGTCTCTTTATTGCTGATTTAAGATACATAAGGATTCCTATAAAAATATCTTTGGATAAATATAAATACATATGCAGTTTATAAGCTCATTAACTAACATTGCTATACCACAACAATCTTTGATAAATAGTTTTAACTTCGTTTCCGAAGATCCTTCCATTTATCTCTAGGCGTAGAGCCATATTTTTCAAGACAATCATAAAAATCATTAATTGCCCTCCAAATGCTACCAACAAATAATAGTCCACCAGTGAGCAAAACTATAATTGATAAACCACCTGTAAGAAACAATGCGCCTACAGCCATTCCAGCACCAGCCCAAACACCTAGAGTACCCCAACCTGAAATGGTATGACAAAAAACACAAAGACAATTTTCCCAAACACTACATTCTTCCTTGGGCTTTGCTGGACAATAAGGATCACCAGAAGATCCCCTACCTCCAGAATTGCACAAGTGATGAATAGCTAAAGCTCCAAGCGCCAAACCTGCAGCAGCAATGGGTATCCAAGCAAACATAGGTGTCATTGAACCATGAATATTTGAACCAGCACTTTGATTCCCCGATATAGAATTCCATGGATTAGGTCCTACTGAAGGATCACGCCAAGGAAATATAGGACCATGAGGGCGTGGCCAAACTTCCCATGGATAACCCCCATCGCCACCAAATCCGTATCTTGGTGGTCCGAATGTAATAGAACCACCCCCACCAAACGCACCACCTCCCATTGCATTTGGAGCATTTTCCTCGCCACCTTGACAACAACCACAGGCACAATAACCTTCATCTGTGTACGAGCATGGATTTAGAATTATTTGATGTGATTTAAGACAACAACCAGACATCCAGCTTGGATCTGCTTCAGTAGTGCAACAGAATTCAGTACACGTTTCAGGATCTTCCCCTTCCTCAAGGCACTCCCTAGGATAGTATTTTGTACATCCGATTCCTTTCTCCTCAGAATCATCGCCGTTGTCGTCACTTCCAGAGCCTGGAGTGTTACGGAACGGTGAATGTCCGCAACCGCCATCGGTGCCTGAGCCACCGCCAAAACCGCTCCATTCCGCTGGCAATGTCTCTGGGCCTTCCGGCTGATAACCGCTGATATCCGACATCTGCGTCGGGCGATTATACGCATATTGGTACGGGTTCGCACTTAACGGATTCGTCTTATGCGGCGCTCTCATATATGTAATCGGGTCGCGCTGCATGAATCGTCCGAACGCCGGCACATAATGCCTCACGCCCATGCGATAGAAATATCCGCGCTCCTGACCTGCAACCGATGTATGAAACTCCTTATCCTCCAAAAACCCGCCGTGATACTGAATGTGATTCTCCTCTTGTGGCTCAAAGCCCGTGACATGGAACGGTTCACCCTCCGCGGTGGTTTTATAGCCTCCCTCCTTCAAGGTTGGAGTATCCATATCAGGAAACAGGACATTCAGAGTCGTGCCAATCGCGCTGTTTACATGCAGTGTGTCAGTGTCCGTCTCCCCGTCAGTCTCACGCTTGCGAACAACCTGACCACCCAAACCACGCAGGTAATCCCACTCGATATCATCCGTTAGCACGGTATCAACAACCATCTCGTCAAACTCCTGAATCAACCGTCCGCCCTTGTAATAATAATGTGTCGCATCACTGAGGTCCCAGCTGGGATCATCCCAGTCATAAACCTCCTTGCGGAAAACACGCCCGGCGGGATCATAATACAACCGAATCTTCCTGTCTTCTGTAACCTCATATTCCGCCAGCCGATTATGAGAATCATAAGCCAACTCATCCGGAAAATCAACCGGTCGCGCTGGCGGGATTGGCGTGATTGAAGTGACCGCGAAAATGCAACTCATATATATTACCGCGCAAGCCATGATTGAAAGTGATGGCACTTTGACTATCACCCTTTATTTGAATATTAACTGATATTGTCTAAATACGTCATTTATGGTATATTTCTATTATCCCGCTGATTTGCTGTTTTCTTTATTATTATATTTCAAATCTCGTTTCAAAATGTTTTTCCTCCACTGGAGGTGGCTTAAGATGCACCGAATGATATTTATCCTACTGGCTTTTGTATTGCCTTTATTCTCTCTTGCCGGATGTTCCTCCGATTCAACCAATCCGGTGACACCATCCGAGACACAGAATCAAACCAACCTGCCATTAATTGACACTGATGATGGTGAAAATCCACGATCCTATCTCGGTTCGTGGTCTGTCGAATTTGACACCGAATCACTCACAGCGACTGTGGTTCAGAATCGTGAGATGAACATTCATTACAACATCACGCCATTTGTTACACCTGTGATTACGGTCAACAACTACGATCCGCTGGGGCAAATCATTGATGTTGATGTCTCCATAACAAACACAGCGGGTTTCAGTGCGTGGGATGTTAGGCTGATTATCATGACTGATAATCTGGGACACAAACTGTTAAATCCCAATAGTTGGACAGCGCTGTATGACCAGCCGGGTGGGCTGATAATCAATCCGTTTATGGCGTATGCGAAAAACGTACCACTCAGAGAATTCATGAATCTGGCAACTCATAAGGTAAACGCAGCGATACACCTGCCGGGCGGAAATCCAAATGTTACGTTCGCGTTTGACGCGTCCCTTGGCACTAACTGCATGGAGCCGTACGAATTAATCAATTTCAAGCAGGTACACCTTTATGACCAGCCCGGTTCATCTGCTCTTCTGACAGTTGATGTTTATGACTGGCAAAACAACGCTGGAACTTGTTATCTGTACTGTCCCGCAATTACAGGAGCAAATCTGACATGGTTTCAGGTAATAGGGCTGCCGACCTGGGGAGCGACGATTTACAATTCGCAATCCGCAAGCGCCGGTGTTTATACCGGATATCTGGTCGCAACATCGCCAATGAGCATGGGAATAGATTTGTATAGTGAGGTTCAAATCGCGGTAAGCCCTCCCGGAAATCATACATGGTCGAGATCATGGGGCGATACCAGCGATGACAGGGGCAGTGATGTAGCGGTCGATGGTAATGGAAACGTATATGTTACAGGCTATTTCCAGGGCGCGGTTGATTTTGATCCGGGTGTGGGAACTGATACCAGAAATTCAGCATCAACGGCAGATATTTTCCTCAGCAAGTTTGACTCAACCGGGATATATCAGGGAGCAGTTACGCTTGGCGGCTGGGGTTGGGAGGAAGGAATCGCTGTTACTACTGACAGCAACAACGATGTCTGGATAACCGGTTATTTCTCCGGCACAATGGATTTCGATCCAAGCGTTGGAAATGCCATGCTAACATCAAACGGCAGCAACGATGCTTTCCTTGCTAAATATGATTCAAATCTGAATTATCTCTGGGCAGGTTCATGGGGTGGAACTGACTTATTTGGAGATACAGGCGTCGCGCTGGTGATTGACAGTTCAAATAATGTTTATGTAACCGGTGAATTCCATTCAACGGTTGATTTTGATCCCGGCGCAGGCACTTTCAACATGTCAGCTGGAACAAACGCCGCGGTTTATCTGAATAAACTCGATTCAGCAGGTAATTTCCAGTGGGCGAAAGCGTGGTGTACGGAAGTAAATCCCGCTGTCGGCGGCATGGGTACCGGCGTGGGTATTGACGGTAATGATAATGTTTATATCCTCGGGAATTTCAGCGGAACCTCTGATCTTGATCCCGGCGGCGCAGTTGACATGCACACATCCACAGGCGCGACATTCGACTCTTTTATCTGCAAATTGCAGTCAAATGCTAATTTCAACTGGGCAAAGAGTTGGGATACCTGTTCACGAGGCATTGTTGTTGACAGTTTCGGGAATTCCTATACTACCGGAAATTATGAAAACACTGTTGATTTCGACCCAAGCGCGAGTATTAACCAGCTAACATCGAATGGGCTTTGGGATGTTTTCCTGACTAAATTCGACACAAATGGAAGCCATTGCTGGGCGCTCGGTTGGGGCGGTCCTGTGAATGACTGGGGCACTGCAGTTGATCTAAACGGAAATACCGGCTACCTTTGCGTTACCGGTAATTTCGATATGGTTGTTGATTTCAATCCGGGACCTGACTTCTTCCCGCTGCCATCCATGGGAGGCAAGGATATATTCCTTAGCCAATTCGACATATACTCCAATTTTATTTGCGCTCAGGTTGTTGGTAGCATCGGCGATGACCGGGCATGTGGAGTCAGCGGATATTACGCTAATCAGTGTCTTGTAACAGGCGAATATTCGGGAACTGTGAATTTCGGTTTCATTCCGCCAGCCGATCCGCAGACATCGAATGGTCTTCATGATATTTTCCTGTCGACCTTTTAGAAAGCAGTTTAAACTTGAATAACGCATCTGACCCGCGCATAAGCGCGGGTTTTTTCGATATGGTATATTGGTTATTTCGCGTAAAAGAAAATCGATTTTAATGAAATCACTTTTTATCTTATTGATTTTACATTATAATAAATCCGATATTCCTTTGGTGAACTATTATATTTTTCGAATATAAATAAAACCTGGAGGTAGAGGATATGACTCTCTACAGGTACTTTCTGTCAACATGCTTAGTATTGCTGTTGCTGATTTTGGGTTGCTCCGGTAAAAGCACGGTCCCGACCAGTCCATCATCGCCAGCAGATGACCTGCCTTTCATCGCAGCAATGGAAATTAACGATTCGCCCGGACACTGTCTTGCGGGATACTGGGGTATCAGTATCGATACTGAAGAGCTTACCGCAACGATAGAACCCCAGCGCCATCCAACGGCGCATATGTGCCTGTCCGGTTTGCTTACTCCGTTGATTACCGGGATCTCATTTAATCCCAATGGCACTCTTGATGTCGATATCACGATAATCAATCCATATCCGGTAAATGGATATGACCTTCGAGGCATAATGTTCCTCGATAATACTTTTTCGTTATGGAATCCTGACGACTGGACATCGCTCTGCGACACGCCTGACGGCCCTTTTTTCAATCCGTTCAGGGCATATGCAAAAGATGAGCCGAATCGTATTTTTGCAGCTTATGCCGAGCACACTGAGACTTATCAGATTTACTTTCCTGATCAGACAGCCTATGTCGGCTTCGGCATTGAGGCATCATATCCGGGCAATTGCGAGGAACCGTACTCAATAGAGAATTTCACTCAGGAGGTTCTTTTCGATGAAGTCGGTTCTGAGGCGATTGTTGAAATAGATATCCTCGACTGGCAGGATGATGTTAACCAGGTAATCCTGATGGCTCAGAATATAACCAATGAGGCTTTCACCATGTTCACCGGCAAGGTAAATGAAACCTGGTCAACGACTTTAGTTAATAATGCCGGTATTGGTCCGGGAGATTACGAAGCGTTAATTGTCGCATTCTCCGACGGCTCCGGCGGTCTGGCGCATTACGACTGGGCGAAAATTACGATTAGCCCAACAGAACTGACAGTTTATGATATCGAGGGCCCAGACTCAATCGAGGAGAGCACCTGCGATCAATATTCAGTAGTGGCAGTTGGCGACACTGGCATTACATATAGCTGGACATGTGATCCGCCATCAGCAGGTTACTTTTCTCATCCAAACTCCGACATGACCGATTTCTGCGCGAATCCTGTCGACAACAACGAGGAGGTCGAGTTGCAGGTTGAGGTTAATTCGGATGGTGGGGGGCCAATATTTAAAACCAAGAATGTGACGATTATGGACATAAACCCAAGATTCCCTATTACATGGGGTGGTACGAGTTCAGAACAAGGTTATGACGTTGATATCGATTCAGAAGGTAACATTTATGTAGTCGGTACATTTTACGGAACTGTTGATTTTGATCCTGGTGAAGATGAAGTATTTCATACATCTCAAGGTTATACAGATATATTTTTCTCTAAGTTCGATCAACAGGGAAACTTTCAGTGGGTGTCTGTTTGGGGCTCAAGAAGCGAGGATGATGCATACAGTTTAGTTGTAGATCCCATAGACAATATTTATGTGACGAGTGTATTTTTTCAAGAGCCATCAGTGTTTGATAAGGTGCTAAGTCTGAAAAAGTATGATTCTGATGGTTATGTTTCCTGGGCTGTAACCTGGGGACCTTTTAATATTTTAGATTCCTCAACTATACAGGATGTAATGTATGATGATTCAGGTAATGTATATATTACAGGTTGTTTTACTGATACTCTAGATTTAGACCCAACTGTTGGTGAATTCCCCGTTACTTCGAACGGTTGGTATGACTTGTTTCTGATAAAAATGAATGAGAATGGCTCTTTCGGTGGTGGCTTTGGCTGGGGTGAAACCAATGCCGATTGTGGTTCAGGTTTGGCTTTAGATTCTATTGGCAATATATATATTACAGGATATTATGATTATGAAAGCAACAACCCGGATGCAGTACTCCTTAAATCTGATTCCAGCTGCAATCTTGAATGGAGCAAGATATGGGGTGGTGAAGACTGTAGATGTTATGGACAAAAATTGGCGGTTGATTCCAATGATATTATTTATGTAACAGGTTATTTCAACAATACTGTTGATTTCAACCCGGAACCTGCTGAATTTGAATGGAAAACCTCATTTGGATCTGATGATGTATTTTTAAGCAAATTTGATGATGCAGGTGCTTTAATATGGAACATCACGTGGGGTGGGGTATCACAAGATTACGGTAACGATATTGAATCTGCCCCCAATGGATATATTTATATTTCTGGGCATTATTGTTCTACAGTTGATTTTGACGCTGGTCCAGGAAGCGCAATACGCACATCCAATGGAGGAACAGACTCTTTTATTTGTGTAAACTCACAGATAATAGAAGTCTTCAATGGGTTGCTGCATGGGGTGGAACAGGTGATGATGGATCAATAGGGCTTTCATATAATAATGATTACCTTCACAATACAGGTTTTTTCAACAATTCGGTTGATTTTGATCCAAGCTCAGGTGTTGTTAACCGTATATCAAATGGTCACGATGATATTTTTATAACGAAGTTGGATTTAGATGGCAATCTGGTTAGAAACTAAGCCGATTGAGAGAAAGTTAAAAACTACCGGCATGTTCGATTCATAAGAGCGTGCCGTGTTTTTGTTTGGGTTTTATGTAGTCGATACTGGAAAGCTTGGAAAAATGGCAATTTCGGGAGAATCGGTATCCTGGCTAAAAAAACAGGGGTGCTGAAGCTCCCGGGGTGGGGATGCTGGTAGTAATCGCAAAAAATAATGATCACTTTTCACCGTAAGCAAACTCTATCGACTACTCATTAATAATCAAAATCGAATAAAAAGTAGCACTTATTAGTTACAACCAACACTTGTGAAAAATTTCACAAATAATGCTCCTCAGGTCTTGTATTTCATTCTGAAATACTTTTTAATAATAACTGATAGTGATTTTTTTCACTTGTCCAAAAGTGAATGTTTTCACTAAATTTTATGGGCAATTTTACTTTTATTCATTACATAACATATAAAGGAACCAAATGACAGTACCCTTTATGCAGCTAATCCGCTTAAGCTATAAGGAGAATTAGATTTATGTTATTGACCGAACAGGAAAAAATGAGAGAAGAGATTCGGTCACTTGCAGAAGAATTTGGCAAGGATCACGGCTCTCTTATTCCGATCCTGCGGGCGATTCAGAAAAAGTACTACCACGTTTCCAGTATCGCCATGCAGGAAATCGCGAACCTTCTGGGTATCCACCCTATAGAGGTTTACAGCGTTGTTACGTTTTACAGCTTTCTCAGCGAGGAACCGCAGGGGAAATATATATTTCGCCTGTGCGAAACTATCTCCTGCGACATGGTTGGCAAAGACCAGGTCGCGAGGCAATTAGAGAATGATCTTGGAATCACATTCGGGGAAACATCCGATGACGGCATGTTTACTCTTCTTTACACAAGCTGCCTTGGAATGTGCGACCAGGGGCCCGCGATGATGGTAAACGACTGTATTTACACCAAAGTTACCGCGGAAAAAGTGAGTGAGATAATCGCGGATTGCAGGAAAGCCTGTTGCTGCTGCTGCAAACCAACTGCAAAGGAGGTTGAGTAATTATGATTGAAACAAAAACGAATGACCTTACTTTCAGTACACTCGATAAAGACGCGGGACTCAAAGCTGCAATCGGAAAGAAACCGGCTGATGTTATCAGCACGATAAGTGACTCCGCTCTTAAAGGCCGTGGCGGCGCTGGATTTCCCGCCGGCCTCAAATGGAAACTCGCTGCTGAGGCGGAATCAGATGAGAAATTTGTAATCTGCAACGCTGACGAGGGCGAACCCGGCACGTTCAAAGATCGTCTTTTACTCACTGACTTCGCTGATTTGGTTTTCGAGGGAATGACAATCGGCGGATTCGCAATCGGCGCGAAAAGCGGAATTCTCTATCTCCGCGCGGAATACACCTACCTCCTCGCTGGTCTTGAGGATGTCCTTGCAAAACGTCGAGAAGCGAATTTACTCGGAGAAAACATTCTCGGAAAGGGATTCGATTTTGATATTAGAATCCAGATGGGCGCTGGCGCGTATATCTGCGGAGAGGAATCAGCGTTGATTGAATCGCTTGAGGGACAGCGTGGCGAGCCGAGAAACCGTCCACCGTTCCCCGTTGAGGACGGCTTCAAACACAAAGCGACAATAGTAAATAATGTTGAAACACTTTGCTGGGCAGCTGCTGTCATGAGCAAAGGCGCGAAATGGTTTAAAAGCGCCGGCACCGAGCAATCAGCCGGATTCAAACTTCTGAGTATCTCAGGCGATATCGCAAATCCCGGTGTTTATGAAATTGAATTCGGGACGAAAATCAGCGACATTCTCCACATGGCAGGTTGTAAGTGCGAGAAAGGAGATCCTTGTAAAGTCAAAGCGATACAGATTGGGGGCGCGTCAGGAATTTGTGTGCCTGCAAAAGAGCATAACAGAACAATCGCATTTGAGGATATTGCTACCGGCGGTTCGGTTATTGTTTTCGGACAGGGCCAGGATATGCTTCATGTCGCGAAGAATTTCCTCGAGTTTTTCGTTGAGGAATCCTGCGGACAATGCACACCATGCCGCGAGGGCAATGTTGTGCTGCTTGATGGCGTTGAACTTCTCGAAGAGGGCAAGTGCTCCATGAAGTATCTCAATGAACTGGTTTCATTGGGAGAAACAATGAAAGTAGCGTCAAAATGCGGACTTGGACAGACCAGCGCATGCGCGTTCCTGTCAATCGTTGAACATTTCAAGGACGAGATCATGGGCAGAGAGCCCATGTCCGTATAGGGAAGGGTGATAAAAATGGCAGATAAAAACATGATAAAAGTAACCATTGACGCTCAGGAAATCGAGGTCCCATCGGGAACAACGATTCTTGAAGCCGCGAAGATGCTGAATATTCACATCCCGACCCTTTGCGCTCATGATGACCTCTGTGTAGCGGGAAACTGCAGGATATGCGTTGTTGAAGTCGAGAAGGAAAGAACCCTTCAGGCATCGTGCACATATCCCATTACAAGGCCTATCGTTGTGAAATCAACATCGCCAAAAGTAAGAAGAGCAAGGCGGCATATTCTTGATCTTCTCTTGACCAAACACTACGGCGAATGTTACACATGCAACCGTAACGGCAACTGCGAACTTCAGGACCTTACCGCTGAGTATGGCGTGGATGAATTCCGATTCGGCCATCCCGAAGAACCGATTTTCGAGATGGATAAATCGAGCGCGGCAATTGTCCGTGATATGAACAAGTGCATTCTTTGCCGGAGATGTGTCAGGACATGCATGGAAATGCAGGATGTCGGCGCGCTTAATGTTATTGGTCGAAGTGACTGGACTGAGATTGCAACTTTCATGGATAGCCCTCTTAATGACGTAGTCTGCATCAACTGCGGACAGTGCATTAACAGGTGTCCGACCGGCGCTCTTACCGAAAAAGACCAGACAGATGAAATCTGGACGGCGATTGATGATCCTAAAAAGCACGTTGTCATTCAGACTGCGCCATCGCCGCGAGCCGGCATGGGTGAGTATTTCGATCTTGAACCCGGAACTCCTGTTACTTTTGAAATGAACACCGCGATTAAAATGGCGGGTTTCGATAAGGTTTTTGATACGAACTTCACAGCCGACCTTACAATTATCGAGGAAGGCACGGAGCTTATCATCAGGCTTTATAAGGCGCTGGTGGCGGGTGAAGAGGTCGCGCTTCCGCAGTTTACAAGTTGTTCACCGGGATGGGTTAAATATATCGAGCATTTCTATCCTGAATATCTGGCAAATGTTTCAAGCTGCAAGAGTCCGCAGCAGATGTTTGGCGCGTTGATTAAAACTTTCTACGCTGAGAAAAACGGCATCGATCCGAAGGACATTGTCAGTGTTTCCCTTATGCCTTGCACGGCAAAGAAATTCGAAGCGCTTCGTCCTGAAATGCACGACAGCGGTTATCAGGATATCGACTTCGCACTTACAACTCGCGAACTTGGCAAGATGATCAAAGAGGCCGGAATCGATCTTCCTAATCTTCCGAAATCCGATTTCGATGATCCTTTCGGCACCGCTACAGGTTCCGGCGTTATCTTCGGAGCAACCGGGGGTGTAATGGAATCAGCGCTTCGCGCGGTGATTGAACTCGTTACAGGCAAGAAGGTTGAGGATTTCTATGAGCACGCTGATATCATTCCGGTTCGCGGATTCGAGGGTGTTAAATACGCCGAGATAAACATTCCTGAAGTTGGACCTGTTCCCGACCTTCTTAAAAGCCTTGTTCCCAATTGGGATTGGGTTAAGGGGGTAACACTAAAAGTAGGAATCGCCCATGGAACTGCAAACGCGAAGAAAGTAATGGAGGATATCAAAGCTGGCGGCAAGTTCAGCAAATGTCACTTCATTGAGTTCATGGCGTGTCCGGGCGGATGTCTTGGAGGCGGCGGCCAGCCGATTCCGACATCACCGGATATTCGTGAAGAGAGAGCTAAAGCAATTTATTCTGAAGATACTGCATACGATACAAGAAAGTCGCATGAGAATCCGGCAATCGCGATGATTTACACCGATTTCCTTACTGATGGCCCATGCGGCCACAAGAGCCATGACCTGCTGCATACTCATTATACTGAGCGCGGCAAGTGCCTGGTTTAGTTTTTTTTTATTCGGTTGAAGAGATGTTCGGTTAAATAGGCGGGAGATGTCTGTCGGATTTTATCTGAGAAAGCATCTCCCTTTTTTATTTATCAGGATGTAGTATTATTGTTGTTAGTGAATATCCTGGCAAATGGATTGCCGGGCTACAGCTAACCGAGCCCCGAACGTTAGTGAGGGGTAATATCGATGTTGGTTCAAACTCATCTACCTCTCACTAACGTTCGAGGCTCGGTTATCCTGATCGAGTCGGGTGGCGCCCACAATCACGTCTTTTTGTGATTGTGGGTGAAATGCGAAACTT
>CBDURE010000081.1:0-15637 GCA_965369605.1 uncultured bacterium | reverse complement strand
CCTCGATAAAGTTAGCCCTTTTATCCAAACAGGCGGATTTGCCCTTCACTGGATATCATCCCCATCCCCAAACGCCAAAATTCCCGACTCTTGGCAGCATGAAATGGAGATTCATCCACCTGTAAACGATCCACGATTCCCCGGGATTGTTGCTGTTTACAAAAAATATTCCGATTGAAATTAATATGCCCAATTTTAAATCAGGTTAAATCGTATTGTAATAGTCTATCCAATTTCATACGTAAAAACCTTTACATTGCTTCTTGGTATTCAATCTGGGAGTGTTGGATTCCAGCCGGGGCATTGGCGCAAAAGCGCCAGCGAACAAGGCGTGAACGCCTTTATGCGCCGGCTGGAATCCAGCGCTCCCAGGATAAATCATAATGCAAATACGTTTTTTTCCAAAAAATCCGCCATCAACCCACGCAAAAGAGCATAAATTCTGATATAATCCAGAATCGTTCTTATTTTTTTACTGTTTTACTGGTTAACTACTAGTGGTTAACAGACTAGTGTGGGCGCGTAAATTCCATGCATGCAAGAATTATCTCGATAGCGAATCAAAAGGGCGGTGTCGGCAAGACAACGACCGCCATTTCCCTTTCGGCTATATTGGCGGATCACGGGAAACGGACCTTGCTTTGCGACCTTGACCCGCAGGCGCACGCGACAATCGGGCTTGGTTATCAGAAAAACCCAGCGCAAAGTTCAATCAGCGAGGTTCTCCTTGACGGCATTCCCGCATCCGATGCGCTTTTTAAGACCAGAATAGAGAACCTTTTTCTCCTGCCGGCGAATTCAAACGCTCTGGGAATCGAAGTGCAGTTAATAGATGCTGAAAACCGAGAGACCATTCTGAGGCGCGCGTTTGATTCAATCCGCCATGAGTATGATTATATACTTCTCGACTGCCCGCCGTCACTCGGTTTTCTGACAGTGAACGCGCTCGCGGCATCCGATTCAGTGCTGATACCCATGCAGTGCGAGTTCCTCGCTATGGAGGGGCTTGTCCAGCTGTTGAATACAATCGCGCATGTGCAGAAATCGCTGAATCCATCGCTGGGAATCGAGGGAATAGTGTTGACTATGCATGACGCGCGGACTAAACTTTCGCGTGAGGTTGAGACGGAGATTCGACAGTATTTCGAGGGACGAATTAGAGTTTTCGAATCGGTGATACCGCGGAGCATCAAATTAAGCGAGGCGCCGTCGCATGGTCTCCCGATTACACAATACGCAAATCTCACTGCCGGGGCGTGGTCATACACGAACCTTGGTGAGGAGTTGATGGGCATTGAGTAAGACAAAGGAGAGAAAATCACTCGGGCGCGGATTAAGCGCGCTGATTCCGGATGCGCCAGCCGTTGCCGCTGATGATAAGAGCATTGTTGTTGAAGTGGACATCAAGCGGATTTTCCCCAACCCGAATCAGCCAAGGAAAAAATTTGAGCCTAATTCGCTGATTGAACTGCGGCAATCGATTCAGGATGTCGGTGTCCTTTCACCCATTATCGTGAAAAAGGACGGGGAGCGGTATTGCATTATCGCTGGCGAAAGGCGTTTTCATGCGGCAAAAGCGGCGGAATTGAAAACCATTCCGTGCATAATCAGGGATGTTACCCGGGAGGAAATGCTTGAACTTGCGATTATTGAAAACGTTCAGCGAGAGGATTTGAACGATATAGAACTCGCTTATGGATATAAGCAATTGAAGAATGAATACTATTTAACGCAGAGTCAAATCGCACAGAAGGTAGGTAAAAGTCGTAGCGTGATAGCAAACACACTCAGATTGCTGGAATTATCCCAGAATCTACAGGAAGCAGTGCGGACCGGTGAGATAACATCCGGCCACGCAAGAGCGCTTTTGTCACTCAAAGAGGACAAGCGCGATATGGTGCTTGAGATTATCCGCGAGAAATCACTTTCCGTTCGCCAGGTTGAGGCTTTGGTGAAGAAGCCGAATGGGTCTGAAAAGCCCATCGCAACTGATGAAAGCGCGGATGTCGCAGCAGAATCCATGAAAACAAGCGCAACAGTATCGCTTGATCCGGACACAATGAGCCTGCTAAGGACAATTGAGGAGATGCTCAGGACGAAAGTGGAGATTCGTCCGGCGAAAAGAGCGGGAGACGGAGGGAAACTGGTCATCCACTACTACGGCGATGACGATTTCAACCACATCATGTCAGCGCTGGCGCATCTGAGGGGCGTGGTGGCGAGTGGTAATGGGGAGTCGGGGGATGTGGTGAGTACGGACGTGTAAGTGTAATGCATGAACTGTCTTAACGCCTTATTCATTTCACCTGCAAGTGAGTTATCCTTTGTGTGTTGTCTAATGTGTTTTAAAGACATGGAAGAGTATGATATACTAAACCCATTAAGGAAAGGAGGCTTTGTCCAAAACAAATGAAAAAGCGTGAGAAGACTACAAAGAAAACTGGACGAACAAATGCTGATTTACTTGAGGATTATATTATCAAGCCGATTCTGAGCATTCTTAGAGCAATTACTCAAGGAAGAGTAGCAAAATATCACTCATTACTATCCACACTAAGATTCATGAGTATGGTGATGGGTGGATATATGGTAATTATCCCTACTGCCAAATTTATATATGAGTTTCTCAGAGCTTTCAATATGACCTTAATCTATGAAATTCATTTTTCTGATTATCTCTTTTGTTTGCCGAAAATTCAATTTGTGATTGGTGTTGTTCTTTTGGCGTTTGCACATTGGTATAATAAAACATTAGCTGCGGTAAGTCGTGAACCTGAAATTGAGAGGACGTTCAAAGAAAGAACAACTTTGCAAAGACAACTTCTATTATCACTTGATGAGGATGACGATATCATAGAGGGTACCGATGAAAAACAGAAATAATAGTCATGGATATTGCAAGAAAAGGGACTATAATATAACGGAGGCAAAATGATTACTCTATTCATAATCTTCATTGTTTTTTCTTTCCTTTTTCTAACCTTTGTTAGATTGCAGATTAGAATCAGGGAATTTCGGTATGAGCTTTTTAAAATCCGAGATGAAGTTAGGTTTGCTTTTATTAGTGAAATCAGCAATGCTAGTCATGATGATAGAGTTCTTTTAAGGAAGCAGTTTATTGAGATTCAGCGTTTGATAAATTCAATGCTGAAACACCCCAGCATATGCCAAGCAATAGTATTAAACTCGATGCTTAAATCAAGTGATCGAGAAGTAGAACATAATTCTATTGAGGAATTTAATAAATTGCCCATGTTGTTCAAAAGGCAATTGGTCTTTTTAATTCATGCGCTTGCTCATCACATGTGCATAAATAACAAATATAGATTTTTTGGGTTTTTATTTCGATTATCATTCTTGTTAAGTTTGGAGATGATTGCTTTAAAACTTGAGGGTTTTATTCATAGGCAAAAAAATGAGATAGAAGAAGACAAGAGAACTTTTGATTTACCGCATCCACCCGAAATGATAAGAAAACGCTACGCATTTAAGGATTATGAACCATCTGAATGGGCAGCTTTACTTGTTGAACATAGTAGAGAAATTCAGCATGCCTATTAATAAGGATTAAGCCGGGTGCCGCCCACAAATCACGTCTTTTTGTGATTTGCGGGTGAAATGCGTGAATTAGAACATCGGAATGGTTTCCTTGTTTATTTAATCTCTCCGTTCTCTTTGATAGTGCTTCAAATCCTGATTATTGCAACCAACTAATTGTCATCCTGAACTTGATTCAGAATCCATGCCTTTATCGCTTATCAAGATGGATTCCGGGTCAAGCCCGGAATGACAAGCATATTGCATCTTTGACAAATAAAAACCCGGCGAGGGGATCAGCCTGTGCTGAACTTACCGATGCCGGGTTGCGTTAACTTATGTTTTGTATCAAAAGCGAGCGAGACGCTCGCGTTCCCAGGATTTAGAAAACCATCCTAGAAATTTTCGGCGTTTCCGCTGGATGTTAGCACGAGGACGACGTTGTCGTAGACACCGTCCGGAGCGCCGAAGCGCATTTCCTCTACGCCTCTTTTTTCGTAGTCGTAGCTATATGGCCAAACCGGGCCTGAGTTACGGTCGCCGCCGCCGAATACCTCGGGGATTCCGTTGCCGTCGTCACCGTATCGACCGAGTTGAAGGTTCAATCCAGCCTCAGGCGGTGTGCGGTAGGAAAGCTGCGCGCCGTTTGAATCGTAATTGATAAGGCGAATGACATCCATGCCGCGTGTTCCCTCGGCGCCGAATGCGCCGAGAATGTAATAGACGTTGGATTTCGTCCAGCCGTAATCCGGAAGTTTTGTGTTGATATCCTGCGCGCCGCTTCGTCCGAGTTTGATATCCCTTGTCGCTCGATAGAAGAACTGGCCAGACCATCCTGAGGTAAGAACTTCGCCTTCCGAATTCAGGAAACCGCCCATCTCATAATGATATGTGTCTCTGAAACCCTCCGCGGTGTTCGGAAGAGAGAGATACGTTTCAATGACAGGGTCGCGATTATCAGCGACGTTGTCCTTTCGGTAGTAACGTGGGTCTTCTACAACGTTGCCAATGACATTACCGCCCTGACCGAAACGAGGGTCTCCGGTACCAGCCATCGATGTTCCGCCGGTAAAATAGACAATTGTGGAGCCGTCGGTGACCAATGGATTCTTGGGATAAGTGTTCATGTAGCTGAATTCAAGCAGCGGGTCCATGAGATAGCAGGCATTGGGATGAGAGCCGTTATTTTGTTGATGCCATCTCATCCATCCGCCTTTGTCGCCGCCGATCAGGTACGGAGGATAGATTCCCTCGTGGTCAACGCTGTATCTTTCGAGAGCGGTCTGGATAATGTGCAGATTGCCTTTACATTCAGCCTCTTTGGCTTTATTTTTCGCTTTTAGATAGTTAGGGACTGCAATCGCGGCGAGAATGCCGATTATCGTAATAACCACCAGCATTTCAACGAGAGTAAATCCTTTGTTATCATGCCTAAAAAAGACGGGCATTACCATCAACTCCTTGATTGTGTCAATGGGGGATAAATAATGAAAACCTCAGTATATAATCTAATATACGCATAGCTTACCCGAACCTGAAATAACATATCAGGAGGGTTTTCCTACTATTTAAATATACCCTATAGGCTGATTGCTGTCAATGAATGTGGCGTCCCGGATTTATATTACTCTATTTCTTTGCGGTAAATCACCCACAAGCACTTGGAATCGCTTGCAATTCCAAGTGCTTGTGGGCGGCACCCGGGTTGAAGGATTCATGCCGCTAATTTTCCGGTTAATGAGAAACCGGGCTGCAATCCGGCAACTTCGGTTATTCTTCAAGCGCTGCTTTGAGTTTTTCGCTATCCTTCATGAATGCAACCATGCCCTCATCGTTCAGGAGTGTATCAAGCAGGGTCTCCCTGTATTCAAAAAGAGAAAGTGATTTCTTGATGGCTTCTGTAATCAGCTCTTTACGATTGCCGACTCTGGCGACGACGTCCTTTTTGCCTTTTTCCGTATCGATAATTTTAGTTAGCAGCATTCTGGCGACATCCTCCTCTTGAATAAACTGCTCCGCCATTTTCTGGCGATCACCTGAGTTCAGCAGTTTATCAATCATCTGCTCACGAAAAGCGTCATCGTGCGCGATGTGATTCATGAGGATATCCATTTGAGCAGGATTGTTTTTCACGCTCTTGATAGGGTCGTTAACGCATCCGCCGGCAAGCAGAAACAAAATGAAGAAAAGCGAAATCGCAATTGTTGTAACGTGTGTTTTTGTGTGCATGATTTAATCTCCGTATGCAATTAATGCTGAAATGAAATAAATTCACCATAAAATTCAAAAGGAATATTATAGGGAATATCTTTATCTTGCAAGATACCCACCATCGACAGGCAGGTCGATTCCGGTAATCCAGCTGGCATCATCGCTGCAAAGGAATCTTGCCGCTTTTGCGATATCCTCCGGTGTGCCGATACGGCCTAGCGGATGGGCGTCAATTACTTTCTGCCATTTCTCTTTGTCCTTGCGCAGTTTTGTCAGGCGTTCACGATTCAGGTCCGTTTCGACAAACGCGGGACAGATAGTATTAGCTCTTATTCCCTGGGCGCCGTAATCGATCGCGATGCTTTTTGTGAATGAAATCATCGCTGATTTGGTCGCGCAGTACGCGGACATATTCTTTTCCCCTACCATGCCAACAACGGAACTGATATTCAGAATCACTCCACTGCGGCTGTTCAGCATGTGCGGAATCGCGGCGCGGCACATCTGAAAAGGGCCTGACATATTTGTCGAGACCATGCGATGCCATGAGGCGTCGGATGTTTCCACGCATTTGCCCCGTTCAAGGATCGCGGCGTTGTTTACCAAAATATGAAACGCGCCGTATGCCTTGTAAACGCGCTCGCAAACACTGTTGCAGGTTTCCGGATCGGATACGTCGCCTGAAACAACAAGTACATCCTGCCCGTGTGAAATAAGTTCGCTTAGCAATTCTTCAAGGACATTTTCGCGGCGTCCCATAATCGCGACAGTCGCGCCCTCTTTCGCGAAAAGAGTCGCGATTGCGCGCCCGATACCGCTTCCAGCTCCTGTGACAAGAGCAATTTTACCGTCCAATCGCATAATTAACCTCCGCCATTTGTTTTATCACTCGTGCATTCACGGGTGAAAGTCATAAAATAAACACGATAAGTCATATATTATTCCGGTTGTTTCCATTCGCCGGAATCGATTTTTGCAAACAGATCATCCAGATACTGTATCGATTTTGTAATGAACATTCCACCGCATCTGGCGCGATGTTCCTCGGAATCGTAATCGCCGTGGTTCAATTCGTAGCAGTTAGTCGAGCTGAATTCATTCTTGAACCATTTATAGAAATTCTCGCCGATATGATACGCTTTATATTTGTCCTGGTCGAGATTTGTTCTGCCGTATTTCAAACCGATAATCATAATCGCGCCTGTGATTACTCCGCATGTGTCCTCGCATCGTGCGATACCGCCTCCGAACGGTGTTGCGATACGAAGCAAATCATCGGGGAGATCCAGGTCGAAAGCTTTCAGGGCGTACATCAGCATCCCTTCGGCACAGTTGGGTCCTTGAGGTGTTCCGAAGATGTTGAGAATTTCGTTATTTAGTAATTCGTTATTGACGGTCATTTGCCTCTTCTTTCCCCCCTAATCCCACGCCGATCTTAAAACGGTCTTTCAACTGCTTGTGGGCGATTCGTCTCCAAGTTTCGCATTTCACCCACAATCACAAAAAGACGTGATTGTGGGCGCCACCCGAGCTGTTTGAGTGTATTAACGTTGTCGCGAGAGATTCATTTGCTTCGCTCATTACGGAATGACAATAATGCTAACTAAAAGTTTCCCAACACGCTCGTCGATCGAGGCTCGGTTATATAAAACGAATCCGGTACAATAATCAATCCTAAATCTTAACACCTCTTGCAGATGAGCCGACGCGGTTGATGTCATTATTGCCATTTTCCTCATCCTCGGCAAGTTGTTCAAGGCGCGCGGCGACTTTTCCGTAGATGGAATGTTTCGGGTATGTTCCATCCTTTTTTTGTTTGCCGGCGGGTTTTCCGGTAAGGATTTCGATTCCCTCATCGATTGTTGTTACAGGCCAGACATGAAATTTGCCCTCCTTAACCGCTTCGATTATCTCATTCTTGAGGGCGAGATTCCGAACATTCTGATGTGGAATCATGACTCCCTGTTCACCGGTCAAGCCTCTTGCTTTGCAGAGAGCGAAGAAACCCTCGATTTTGTAATTCACACCGCCAATCGGTTGGATGTCTCCATATTGGTTAACAGAACCGGTAATGGCGATGGACTGTTTTATCGGCACTCCGGATAGACTGGACAATATCGCGTACAGTTCGGTTGAACTTGCGCTGTCACCGTCGATTTCATCGTAAACCTGCTCGAATGTCAGTGATGCTGAAAAAGCGAGCACTTGTTCCTGCCAGAATTTACTTCTGATGAAACCGGTTAGAATCATAACGCCCTTGTCATGTATCCGTCCGCTGAGTTTAACCTCGCGTTCAATGTTGATAATGCCGCTTTTTCCAGCGAAATGAAGCGCGGTAATTCTCGATGGCTTACCGAAAGTGAAATCGCCATAGGACATAACCGCAAGGCCATTCACCTGCCCGACCACTTTACCGTCGGAATCCACCATGATTGTGCCGTCCTCGATGAATTCCTGCAATTTCGATTCTATCCTGTTCGAGCGATACTCTTTTTCCTCAAGAGCTCTTTCAACATCGTGAGCGGTAATCAGCCCGTGATCATTTTGTTTTGCCCAGTAATCGGATTCGCGGATAAGGTCAGCTATAAGCGAGAACGATGTCGCGAGTTTTTCCCTGTGTTCAACAATCCTGGTTGAATATTCGAGAATGGCGGAAACAGCATCGGCGCCTAAATGCTTTAGCTTTTCGCGTTTAACAATAGTTGCAATGAATGTTGTGTAATCATTAATGGAGGCGTCATCCAGTTTCATTTCTGATCCGAAATCAGCTTTGACTTTGAATAGTTTCTGGAAATCCTCATCATAAGCGTAAAGCATGTAGTATGACCATGGGCTGCCGATAAGGACAACCTTGACATTCAGCGGAATCGGTTCAGGTTTCAGCCCTGTTGTGGCAACAAGCCTGAACTGCTCGTTGAGGTCTTCAATAATAATCTGATGGTTTTTCAAACATCGCTTCAAGGCGTCATAGGCAGTGTAGTTTTTAAGCAATTCATTTACTTCCAGAATGAGATATCCGCTGTTTGCCCTGTGCAATGAACCCGGCTTTATCATTGTGAAATCGGTTTCGTAACTTCCCGACTGTGTGGCTTTATGTTCGATGCGTCCTACGAGGTTGTAATATGTCGGGTGTTTTTCGAAAATCACAGGCGCGCCATTATGAGTGCTTTCGCCAATCAGCAGATTAACCTCGTACCGTGTAAAATCGGGAGTAAGCTGCTTTAAAAGCTGCGGCGGTAGAGGGGGCATGTCTTCTGATGATGCTACCGGTTCGGGGATAAAATCATCCACGTTTTCGAGGACATCCTCTTTCATCGCGTTAAGGTACTTGATGATTTCAGGGAAATCGGAATATTTCTTCCTCAGCCTTCCGATAGAGCGCCCTACAGCCATGTCAGCAATACGCCGGTTTAATTCACTTACACGTTCATTGATTTTTTCCTCCAGGTCCTGAACGAGTTCCATGATGCTTTCCGCTTCCTCCTGAATTTCCTTCATGGCGTGTTCGATTTTTTCCTGCTCCTCCTTCGGCAACTTCTCGAAATCTTCAGGCGGCAGAGGTTTGTCATCCTTGACTGGAATCATGGCGAAACCGCGTCCCATGCTTTTTAATTCGAAATTACGTTCAGCGGCGAACTCCGCAAGATGTTCCAGTTCCGTATGGCGCTTCTTTTCGAGTTCCTCGGTGATCTGTTTGCGCTCATCCTGATAGTGTTCATTTTCAAAAGCTAGAGGAAGCTGGTCTTTAAGATCAGTAACCAGCAGTTTTATATTATCGCGGAAAGTGGTTCCTGCCCCGTTGGGCAATTCAAGCGCGATGGGATGCGATGAATCGCTGAAATTAT
This sequence comes from uncultured bacterium, assembly GCA_965369605.1. GTDB lineage: Bacteria > JAJVIF01 > JAJVIF01 > JAGGVT01 > JAGGVT01 > JAGGVT01. Next base: position 6,044 of record CBDURE010000081.1, on the reverse strand, counting down.
TTATATAAACCCAGTCAGGCGGATTTGGAATGTCCTGCGCCTTTTGAATAAGCGCTCGCCGGATAGCGGTTGTTTTTCCGGTGCCGACTGGACCAAGAACGAATATATTGTAGCCGAACGATTCTATTTCGACGCCGAAATCAATCGCGCTGATAGCCCTGTCCTGACCGAATATCCTATCCTCAATTTCTATTTCCTCTGTGGATTTGAATTTGAACATGGATGGGTCGCATTTGTATTTAAGCTTGTCCCACGAAAGCCCTTGTGATGATTTTGCCATATTTATTCTCCTTGCGTTTATTCTCTTTGTGAATAAAAACCTGATTACCCTTTTCAGGATATCAGGATGGTTTTAAACCGTTCAGCCTTTTTAGAGAATTTTAACGATTTTGCGCGAATTTTCAATGTTTTTTTGCGTTTTTTGTGAAATAAAAAAGTCGCGCCGGGTGGGTATGGGGGAATTGGTGTAAAAAAGGTGTGTTTTTTTACCGGAGTCTGACACCGGTATCCCCATTCGGCTACGCTCAGGATCTTCGACAAGTTAATTTCAAATGCCATTTTCTGTTGAATAGCAGAGGGTTTAAACCCTCTGCTATTTTACCAGCCTGTTCATGCCTCACAGTAAAATTGTGCGAATAATATGAAGGAGTCCGACACCCTACTTTAGGACACTCAAGGAGTCTAGACTCAAGGTGTCTAGACACAAGGTGTCTGACTCCGACTTATTGCCCATTTTGATCCTTCTGATTTTACTGAAATTTACTGCAAAAACGGATTCAAATCAAACACGATATGGAACCGTTTCTCAATATTCAGCGTTGAGTGAGTGTAGTGTTTATATTCTGATTAATAGCATCTGATTTAGCTGGTCTCGACAACACCTGATTTAACAACCCTTAAGGCGACCTAACCATTCCAAACCCCACTAAATAGAGGGCTTTGGGGTTGTGAGCATCTATATTGTATGGTATAATTATTTATTACAGAGATTCAGCCTTATTTTTTTGGCTTCATTCTGTAAAAAGGTAAACCCGTCGTGAGGCGGGGGCACAAAGCCGTGAATCTGATGTATTTCAGATTGTCTGGTTGCCGGGATGACATTAATATACCCACAGCAATTCGGACCCCTTCACAGTAATGCCTGAGGGGATTTTTCTTTTACCGGATTATGGTAAAAAGGAGATCTCCCGCCCCCACATTACGACATATTAAACACAAGGAGGCGATTCCATGTTTGTTAACAAAACACGTACAGGACTCACAAACATATTCAAGGATGAGAAAGGGCAGAATATTGTTGAGTTTGCCCTCATAGCACCGATTCTTCTCATATTATTCATGGGAGTATTCGACTTCGGCTGGCTTCTTCACAAGCAGATCCAGCTTGATCATGCGACTCGCGAGGCTGCTCGTCGCGCTGTGGTTGGCGCGGACAATACCGCGGCAAAGCAGATTGTGTATGACACATGCGCGTTCCCGATTACCGAGGATATGATCACAATCGAAGTTCAAGATGAAAATGGTTCTCCGGTCTCGAATCCCGAGGACAGGACACCGGATTACTACTACTCAATATCGGTGGATATCAATGATGTTGGCTTTATCACTCCACTTAAGGTATTGGTGGATTCTATCGGGACAATTAATTTGCATTCGGAATCGGTTTTCATAATTGAGTAATGATTGAAAATCGATATTTGGGTGCTGAAGCTCTTTATCAATAAGAGATAAATAGTAACTCTCTATCTTTCGGGATTAGGGGTTTGATATATTTTAGTTACTATTCCTCGTCTGTTAAACAAGGTTAGGAGCCGAATTGCAGACGAAACCTTCTGACAGGGAGTGATTATTATGACTGCTAGAAGATTTTTTACACAGATATTTCGAGACGAAGACGGTTCAACATTGGCATGGACATGTGTTCTCACAATGATCCTGCTGGGATTCACTTCGCTCGTGGTTGATGTCGGATTTATCAACCATCAGGTTGCAGCGATGCAGAAGACCGCTGATGCGGCGGCGCTTGCGGGCGCGAAACAGCTTCCGAATGAATCCATGGCGGGTGTTTTTGCTCTCGACTTGTCGGAGAAAAATGGGTATCAGAATGGTGTCGATGGTGTACAGGTTAATTGTGTACGCAATCCGGACGGCTGCCATTCAGGCTGGTTTCAGGTGCAATTATCGAAACCGGTTAATTATTTCTTTGCCCCATTATTGGGGTACGATGATGGCGTAATTAACGTTCATGCCACGGCAAGCTATGTAAGTCCGCTGCCATTGGATATCAACGGTGGCGGTAACTACGGCTTCAACGGAATTCAGAACCTGTCGGTATTTGGGCCTTATGCGCCATACACCTATGGAGATTGTTTCAGCACAGAATGGCTGAACGATGGCACTGATAATCCGGAATACCAGGAGGGAGGTTATAATTTCAAGCTTCAGGTTCCGGGTAACTATGCCGCGATTAACGGCACTAACGAGATGTGGGTCGAGGTTTTCGACCCTGATACGTGGAATATTGGCGATGCTGCAAATTCAGGAGATGGTAAAGTCGATGAGATTCGGTCAGCTCCGGGTGGCGCACACCCACAACCTGATAACAGGTACACTACAACCACGTTCCAGATCTTTGCTCCGGATGATACGCCTGCGAATCTTGATGACGATGCCCTGATTGCAGAAGCGACCTATGGTCCCGGTGACGATTCCACACTGACTGATATGCAGTGGGTTTCAGGCGCTGGTTGGGATATCAATCTGGCAGCATGGGGAACGGGGGATTACCGTATTAATGTCAAAACCACGGATGGTTCCTCGGAGAACGGGTTCAATCTGCGAGCGGGTCCGCCTCGTGAAGAGGAAGAGGAATTTGATTCCTACAATGGAACTTCAATCACCGCGACCGGAAACCTGCCAATGAACTTCAACACGTCAGGTACCGTTGAGATCACACTGGGGGAAATTCCTGCGGAAGCAGCGGGATTTGATGTCTATGTGGACAAGTTCGATACGGATGTCGGCGCGAAAACTGTTTCCTACTACGATGACCTTGGAAACAGCTGGCCGGGAGAACTGTCCGGTAACGGCACATGGAAACTGGACGTTCTGACAATGCCGGATGGTTATCCGGGAAGTACGCTTTTCGCGCAATATGAGGCGGGAAGCCAGGATACATCGGTGTGGCAGATGTACTTCGACGGACTTCTGCCGGGCGCTCCAGCGATCCTGAGATTGGTGGATTAATTAGCAAGGTACTTTTGGAAGATAGATTTCAGTGGATGGGGTTCCCCGCAAGGGAGCCTCATTCTGCATTTTCGTTGTTTTTCCGGGGTGCATGTTAAATATCGGTAAAATGCTGAACCTGGGAGCGTTAGTCTCTGGGGGCTGTTGAAAAAGGGATAGATTTTAATGTAACCCGAAATGCCTTTATCAAAAAAAGTGAATCTATTCTACTATGTTCGCAGGCATTCCGGGGTTGCGCATATCTAGCCACTTCCCCGGCATGCCTGCGAGGATTGTCGAGGTTGATTCACATTTTCATATAAAGGCATGACCGGGTTACGGTGGAAATAGGCTTTTTCAACAGCCCACAGAAACCAGCGCTCCCAGGAAAAGATATAATTGTAAAACCTAATATCTTAAAACATGATTTTTCAAGGCGAGTAACTAATACTGAATGGTTTCTATCATCATCATTGGTTCGGTGTATCGTGGGTCGTAGAATAGCGTGAAGGCGTCGCCGACCGTATATAGATAACCCCATGCCCTGAAGAGAACTGAATCCACGCCGTTGGTTAAAGCGGAGCATTCCTCCGGCACTAACCCTGTATTCATGGTTGTTTTTTCATCGTTTTTGCGGATAGATGACCCAAGCCTGTCAAGTTGCAGATTTATCCAGGCGTTTTCAGTTGATGAAGTATTGTATTCGCAGTTAATAATCATCCTGCCGCCCTCAGACAGAAGATTTCTTATCGCGTTTATCTCATCATCGGATGGCGGATTCTGCAAGTCGCCGTGCCCAAATCCGGGCCAGAACATCACGCGGACATCATCGATATCCAAATCACCGCTTTCCTGCTTTCTGAATGTGTATCCCAAATCTTCGGCTATTTCCTGCAGTTTTGTTGTAAGGCCATTTCTAAAGCTGCCGCCATGCCCGCCCCAGTAATAAACCGTATTATAGTTGGCAGCCGCGCCGTTCGGCTCATAATCGAGGATATTTTGCACGAACTGAATGCCGTCGTATGGGTCTTCGTCGATTGTGTAATCGACAACCCAGTTGCCATCGCCGCATACAATCATGTTTACCGAACCGCCGCATGGATCTGTTGCTCCCTGATTGATATCTACTGTTACATAATTGTAAGTCGAAATCTGCATCGGATTCAGACTCATCGCCTTTATCAGGACAACGTAATCACCCTCGGGCGCGCCTTCGGAATTGGTTATTTCCGCTTCCCACATTTCAGAACCGATGTAATCCAGCATTGTGATTCCACCGGTTAACTCAACAGTATCAGCCGAGACGTATTCGATGTCGTCCTGGTGATCCAGCACCTTGCATGAAATGACGCCACTGCCGCCTGATGGTGTAAGGTCGCCTGTGAATTCCATGCTGTTGATTTCGTAAACGTCGAGGCAGTTCGATGGGTGCGACGCGTCAATTATCCACGTTGTCGCAGCGCTTGCTCCGGGGGGGAAATCAAGCAGCAGAATTTGCTTGTCGGATGACGGGCTGATATGGAAATGCCGTAGAGGATCATTTTTCATGAACGCGATAAACGGATTTGCCTTATCCGGTGTTGATGGCGGATCCCAGAGATTCGTATAACTGTCCGGGTTTAAAACGGTTTTGCCGTTAAGGTGAGTGAATATGATTCGGACATCATAGCCATCCAGCGCGACCGGATTCTCCATTTGCATATCAATAGTCAGGACAGTGCCGGAAATATCAATAACCCAGAACTTGAAACATCCGCCATCGCAAAGTCCGAGATAGCCGTTGATGTTGAAGTGATACATCATCTCGCGATTAGGCACGATTTTAATCGATTCGTTTTCCAAATCGATTATCATGTCGTACGCGCCCCATGATTGATGCGCGGATGATGTTGTGTCCTGAATCTGCGGAGTGGTCGGATTTTCAGATGTTGAGCTGCATCCGGTAAAGGCAAGCACTGTAATTGATAACGCAATTGCCATGGAAATTGTTGTGAATTTCATTCTCACACCTCAAAAGCGTTGCTGAAAGAGCAAGCAAGTACAGATATTGGTTTAATTATTATATCGAATCGCTGCCTTTTGAACAACAAATTCGAGAGGAATATTTATCTTCCCAGGTCATTTTGGATATGCCATTTCAAATTCTCACGCAGGATTGTATAATTAAATATTGAGGGGCATCCGATGCAACAAAGGAATATAAAAACAAAAAATTTGAGAAAAGTGCAAAACACAAATGGGTGAATAGAGTCAAAAGATAGATAACTTGAATGTTCGAATGCCATTAGAATGAAAGATCAGAAGAAAAAATACGACTATCACAAAGATATTCCATGGGCTGTTTTCAACTGGATGTTGTTGGGGTGGGTGCTTCTGTTTCTCGTGCTGCAGACAAGTTGGGAGGTAATGCCCGACTATTACAACAAATTAGTTCTCGCTGTGCTGTTGATTTCATTGGCATGGTTCGGAGTGCTTTGTTTCAAGGGTACAAGAGCGCGGTTTATGGTCAATCCGAGAACTGATTCATACGGCTGGGTTATGCGAACAGGTAAAACACTGAAATACGCTGCTAAACGCCTGGCGAGAAACTATCCTATTCTGGTTAGAAAAATCAGACTGAAAGATTCCACGTATAAAGTAACCGTCACAAAAAAATACAAATATCATCCTAATCCGACGTCAGTCGAGGAAGTCGAATAACACGCGATTCCCGCTAACCCGTCATTCCCGCGAAACTCGACTTTCGACATTTCAGGCTAGCTATACGCCATTAATCCGGGTGCCGCCCATAAAGCCGTCCCGGCTTTATGGGTGTTTGT
>CBDURE010000080.1:0-15761 GCA_965369605.1 uncultured bacterium | reverse complement strand
AAAAGAATCAGAGACCCATCACCGCAACTATCCTTATTTTAACCGGACAGTAGTGTTATAAAATGGGAAGTGATCCTGATCATCCTGATGCTCGACGCCAGTATTTTAGGATTCATTCACCAGCTGAACTGGACATTCAAAATGGGATTGCGCTTGGTAGTTTATTGTCAAATATTCCAAACTGTGCTGCATATTATGATGACCTTGATTCAAATGATAGTTTCATGCTTGATCTATCAGATGTTCTCATTACACCCATTTTTTATTTGATGCAACAAGACGATTATTACTTCAATGCTGAGGAATATGGTGGTGAGGAAATGCTGGACATGGCAATCGAGTATTCATTTGGTCATTGGAATTATATAGCATTAAGGATTGAACCTCCTGACGCACCGCTGTTTGCAATTGTACCAGTTAAAACACTATGCAAAGGATGGGATCCGGGTGACGATCCGCCTGCGGAACTGATGCCATTGATAAATTATCTTGAAAACGTAATAATTCCTGAAATGCACCAGCATCCGTATCCGTAAATAGAAGGTAACGGAGCAGTGTTCAAGACGAAACCCGGGAATCCATTTTCACGGGTTGCATTACACATTCTAAAGCTCTACACCATCAGAATCCACCTGAGCAGGAAAACGACGGCAAGGAGATATACGAGCCAGCTAACTTCCTTCTGGCGTCCGCATAGGACTTTGACAATTGGGAATGATATTAGCCCCAGCGCGAGGCCATCTGAATTACTAACTTAAATCGATTTTTCTTGCATACAACTGGCCATCTGTCATTGGAGTGCCGTTTGTCCATACGAATTGAAGCCATCCGTTGGTTGTCATGATTATATCCGGTTCGCAATTTGGCGGTGCCTGTTCACTGATTTGCATCATGTGCCCGAATGAATGTCCCTGATCCTCGCTGAGTGCGAGATAGATATGACCATCCTTTTCATAGCAGATTGCGACCCAGTCATGGTCGAGATAATCGAATACCTCTATTGTAGGCTCACTCATTAATGTTCCCGTATCAATTACCTTATCCATGCAGAATGTCTGCCCCAGATCAACGGAATGCATATAAACAAGTTCTGTTGTGTCGTTTGTTATATGGTGTCTCAGATATGAAATGTGCATTCTATTATCAATATCGATGTCGATAGTTGGGTTGACTATCGTATCGTATGTTCCGGTTGTGTCCTCGTAGATTGTGGTGAGAATCCATGAATCACCATCACTTGAATTGCTGGTTGCCAGACGAATTACGTCCTCGTTATAGCTGTAGTAAACAAGATACATTAATCCTGTTGATTCATCCTCAGCGCACGAACGCGTGAATGACAAATGCGGACTTTCACCATTTGCAAATGAACACAAGTAAGCAAGGTTTCTATTATTCGGAGACGTTGAACGTTGAAGTCGAATGCGGTTTTCTGGTGCGGTAAAGTAGAAAAAGTAACCTGTTGTTCTGTTGGAAAAATACTCTCTATTATTCGGGCTTGGGTACAGTGGAGTGTAGTAATAGGGTTGTTCCCATCTACATGACATCGTTGCGACTTTCTGACCCGATGTTGACATGTGAAAAGCAGCATAAGAATTATTAGAACCTTTGTTTGGGGTAGCCTTGATTGGAACGTCATAGGGAGGAACAGCGTTAGTACTGGTGATATTACCGCAGCTACTCCAATTGAAACCATCACTGGTGTCGAAACCGCCAAGCCAACTCCAACCGGGCCGCTGCGCATTTTCAATCATATACGCAACCATTCTTAATTCGCCATCATCATCCTGACTTAACGCAGGTGAATAGAAATGGTCCCACGGGCCAGCATGAGGATCATAATTTGGCACTAAAGCCTCCGCCGATGGCGACAGTGTCATGTTAGTGCGAGGACAAACAACCGTGATATTTATTGTTTGAACAACCGGCGTGTTAGGCGGCGAGCAGTCATCAGTAACGGTAAGAACCAGCACATATATTTCATCAGCGTTTGTTCCCCCGCAGTTTAGATTAGTATATGCATGATTCACATCCGGACCTGACGTATCATGCGGAGAACCATCGCCGAAATCCCAGTCGTAGAAGACACTGGCATTGTATGATGAGAATCCTGTTGCGGAAAATGTGACACTTTCACCGCTTATTATTTCAATATCACCGATAACTGCGTCCTCGCAAGCGACCAATGATGTGAAAGAGCCTTCAATAATCGGACCGCAATCTGTTGAGATAGTGGTTTCGAAAACCATGTAGGTCGCGAATTCATCGAGTGTGTATAGTGCCTGAAAAGGCATTACAGTTGGGTCCACTCGTCCAACGGCATCATAACCGATTATGGACGGCAAAGTGTTCAGGCCGGTTGGGTAAGCGTCAACGACTTTTACAAGACCGGTATAAACGCCATATCCGGCACTGTTATCATTGTTGAAAGTAACACTGAACGTGAGCGGGTCAGAAGGGTCTCTCCCGTTTCCGCCGGTTGGAATGGTCGAGCCGGAAACTGTACCGTTTATTACGCCGGGAACCTCAACAAGGATTTCAGAAACAGAACTGTCCGCGGCCATTTCATCAAGACCTCCGCCGACTGGAATTCCATGATTAATATCCAGAACTGAGATTTGAAGTTCCGCCGATGATAATGGATCACCTGGTATAAGGTTGTTACTCACGAACTCTACTGAAACCTCGCTGGCAGCTTTCTTGTTATGCTGCGGGATTTGATATTCCGGTTGGAATCGATAGGAATAGGACTCGACGGTGATAGCGTATGTGCATCCCACTGCATAAATAAATTCAAAGGATTCGTCATCGGAAATATCGAAAACATAATCCTGTATGTCATAGTCACATCCCATAGCCATGACAAGATTGCCGCTAGGAGGCGGGTCAACCACACTTTCAAATCCTGTTGCAGTTGCCGGATTGAAATTTCCCGCGGTGTAATCATCGAGATGGAGAATGTATGGATGTAGTGTCGCGGTTGTATTGAAAATGTCGTCAATGGGAATATCCAGATATGGAGAATAACCATCAGCATTTAGAAGATACCCAGGTCCAATGGTTTCATCTATCGAGTCAAACGGTGAGTTATTGGTGGAATCCTCGAATACTACTGTTCCCTCAATGTTAAACACGTGAAGGTCCGCGCGGTTTCGTCCTGAAATGGGTTTGAGCGGTTCGCCCGCATCGAAGGGATGCTTGATGCCAATTGAAACAACGAGTTGATTGTCAGCGTTAATCTCAATTCCCATTATCTTCGCGCAATCGGAACAAGGCGCCATTGTGAGGAAATTAGTGATATCCACCATTTCGAGAGCATCATCCAATGCGGCGTTTCTTAATGCTGTAAGTTCCCCATCGAGATTTGCCAGATCTATTTTTGCCTGAAACATTCCAAGCATACCAGCCCCAGCTGATGGCTTACCGCTTTCGTCGATATCCTCAACCATCAACCCGACTGTATCATGAAGAGCATTTCCACTTGCTCCGATATCAATACCAGGTGTCGTGGTACTGACATTGCCTGAGCAGCCTAGTAGAAATAAAACCCCTGTTAACATTATGAACCACTTGCGGTATAGCATAATCTGTCTCCGGTAAGAACGATTTATCTGATGAAATAATAATCACAAATGCAGTGCCTGTTCAGTATACTAGTGATTGCATTTTTCCGGGCTGCATTACTCTCTCCACTACACCATCAGTATCCACCTGAGCAGGAAAACGACGGCGAGGAGATATACGAGCCAGCTGACTTCCTTCTGGCGTCCGCATAGGACTTTGACTATTGGGAATGATATTAGCCCCAGCGCGAGGCCATCCGAAATTGAGAATGTGAGCGGTATTCCCATGAGTATCATAAACGCCGGGAGGGATTCCGTTATGTCATCCCAGTTGATATACATCAGCGATTTAGCCATGAGGATTCCGACAATGACAAGCACGGGAGCGGTTACGGGGTAGAGAAACACCGGAGCGCCGCCCTCAATTGGAATCATGTATCCGCCCCCTATCATCATCACAATTGGCGAAATGAAAATCGCGAGGATGAAACAAATTGCGGTTACAACCGAGGTTAGTCCGGTACGGCCTCCCGCCTCGACTCCCGCCGCGCTTTCGATATAGCTTGTAACCGTGCTGGTACCAAGCATCGCGCCGACTGTTGTTCCGACAGCGTCAGATAACAGGGCTTTTTCAGCGCGCGGAAGGTGTCCCTTTTCATCCAGGAATTTAGCACGCTGCGCGATTCCAATTAGAGTTCCGATTGTGTCGAACATGTCGGTCAGAAGAAAAACGACAATAACTGAAACAAGCCCAACGCCCATCAATCCATGAAAGTCGAATTTGAAAAACGTCGGCTCAAGCGACGGCACTCTCCATGTCGCCTCCTTGAGAATATCCGGTGACACAACTCCCATCGGAATGCCAATCACGGCTGATATCAACATGCCCCACAACACCGCGCCCTTGACCTTCTGCGCCATCAGAAGCGTGATTATCACAATCCCGATCACTGACAGGAGAAACGGTTTAAGGTATTCGGGATTCTCGCCGAATTTGGTCATCGCGACCATCGTGTTGGGATCGGAGTGAAGCAGTCCCGCGTGCTGCATTCCGATAAACGCGATGAACAATCCGATACCTGCGGCAATCGCGCTCTTGAGTGAAATCGGGATAGCATCGAGAACAATCTGCCTGACTTTGAAAAAACTGAGGATGATGAATACTATTCCGCTGACTAAAACCGCGCCCATAACCACGTTCCAACTGATACCCATTCCGACCACGACAGTGAAAGCGAAAAACGCATTCAGCCCCATACCGCTGGCGAGTGCAATCGGGTAACGCGCGTAAAGCCCCATCATGAGTGTCGCAACTGCCGCTGAAATGCAGGTGGCAACCATGACACTTCCGAAAAACGAGTGGTAATCCATGCCCTCCATTGGTGAACCGGGAATGTTAATCGGCGCCGACAGAATCGCCGGCTGAACAAAAATGATATACGCCATCGTCAGGAATGTCGTAATTCCAGCGATAGCCTCCGTGCGAATATCAGTTTTGTTCTCTTTGAGTTTAAAAAAGCGTTCCAGCATCGCAAGACCTCCCGTAATGACTGGATGATTCACGAAAGCCTAGTCCCACGAACGTATAGATTTACACCACTCATTTTAGCACGAAATTAATCAAGCTTAAAATCAAATGGGAAATAACAGAGGGTTTTAACCCTCTGTTATTACCAAACCATCTGATGGTTACCGAAAAGAAATTTTCAAAAGAACAAATGTTCATCGATACAATCGGGTTAAATCTGATATAATGCTTGTTTCGCATCGGCGTTGTGCGGATGATGTTTTGTTGTGCGCGCCGTATTGAGACAAGCTGATTACACAGTAGTTATCAGCAAGTGAGATTCGATGCCCCCACCCCCGCCCTCCCCGCGAGCGTGGAGGGAGTTAGTGTTCTTCCACTGTGAGTGGGAATGGTGTTATCTGTTTCCACCCGCTCGCGGGGGGATTAACGGGGGGAAAATAAACTTCAGCATTAATCCTAATTTAATATCCCGAGTCACCTGGATTGCTGATAATGAACCATAAACGCTCTTCTCAATTCTAAAGAGTTGAGAATTTATTTTCCGGTTGTTTTGGTATATGAAATAACAACGGCTGGGATATTTCAGTACAAGTTTGCATGCAAAACCTGAATAGATCGGAATTGGTTATTCACATATGAGTGACCTCACAGATAGGTAATAAGTGAATAACAGTCATTAATGATACAAGTTTAGTACGGAAAAGTTATACAAAATTGGCGGGAGGCAGGATAAAATATTCAGAACTTGCCACGATTCTTCTCCTGATCGTGCTCATTCCGCTTGTCCTTGTCGATTCAGCACATTCTGAGGAATCAGACATAATATTCGAGGCCGATCACCAAAGGCGAATCCGCGACAATAATGTTATCGTGCTGACAGGGAATGTCTATGTGAATTTCCAGGACTATGATTTCTATGCTGATGAGGTCCGCCTTGACGAGGAGAAAAAGGAAATTTTCGGTATCGGCAATGTGAAAATCGAGGGTCAGGACCGTGAAATCAACGCCGAAAGTTTCTGGTACAACTATGATCGGGATGATTTCGAGGCGACTAAAGCGAATGGAATGATTATGGTTGGAGGAGTCGGCGAACCGGTTTATTTTGTCTGCCAGAAAATCAAGGGAAATATCAACGACTATAAACTAATCTCGACCACGATGACCACATGCGAGCCGCATGAGAGCCAGGAGTATCATGTCAGGGCTAATATGGTTAAAGTCCTGCCTGATAATAAGGTCATTCTTCGAAACGCATGGTTTTATTTTGGAAAGGTTCCGATTTTCTATTTCCCCTATTATGTCTATTCACTGAAGGAAACGCCGTTTGAACTGCAGGTGGGAAAAAACAACACCGAGGGAACCTATGTAAAGGTACGCTACAACTATCTTTACAAGGAAAACGTAATGGGCTCGCTTATTTATCATTACCTTTCTCAACTGGGAATGCGTTTCGGCGCTGATTATAAATACTACATCGATGGCCAGGGCGAGGGCGCGTTTAATATAACATACCTGAGAACAAAAAAGAGCGCGGGTGGCGGCTCGGATATCTCACTCAATACTCGCCAGAAATTCAGATTCTCTCCGCAGTTCTCCGGAGATATCAGCGTACGCCAGGATCGGGATGTCGATGTCGTTTCAGGGCGTACTCGAAATAATTTCCAGTCCAGAATCAGCCTTACAGACAGAACTCCGACAACCAACTCATCGTTTAACTACTCATACAGCTCGCAAAAGGGCAACACGAATTCATCCAGCGCGACATCGCAGCTGACACATCGCAGGGACTGGAAAAAACGCAATCTTAATTTCGACGCGAATTTCAGTTTCAACAGAAATAATACATCCACCGAAGATAAAAACGGCAGCCTTGTGGATGACACTGAATTGCAGGCGCGTCTTGACCTGTCAAAACGCAAGGATCTGTATGACTGGAAATTCAAACTTGAAAAGCGATTTGACCTGGATGGCAGCCGTTATGCCGGGGATGAAAATCGAACCTATTTCAACCGGCTACCTGAAATCACCCTTTCAGTAAAACCGGAGTTTTTCTCATCCAAAAAGGAGCAGGAAGGGTACGGCGAGGGACGGCCCAGCGAAGGTTTTGTGATGCGAAAACTGGAATTCAAAGGCGCACTCTATTACCAGGGACCAAAAGACGATGAGATTCAGGGGTTCTTCGGGAAATTCAAAACCGATATAAACCGCGATTTCCCCGTGAGTGAATCAGCGCGATTCACATCCTCATGCGGATACCTGCAGAATATATCATCGACCGGCGACGCGCTTTACAGCTTCACTCCGCAAATTGGATTCCGAAAGGAGTTCTCGAAGAAACTTAAAATGGACATGAACTGGCGCAAGAGTGAATCTAACGGACGATCTCCTTTCAGGCAGGAATCCGGGTCTGGAAGCAATAATAATCTCAGTTGGAATATGAATCTGAATGACAAGAAATGGTCGCATCGCTGGAGCACCGGATATAATATAAAGGGCAGCAGATGGCAGAACCTTAATTACAACATGACATATAAATGCGGGCAGAAATTCAGATACAACCTGTCAACATCATACGCGATAAAGGGCGGTGACTGGTCGCCGTTGAATAATTCAATAACACTAACAAACAGTAAAACATATACAACAGATTTCTCGCTTGTTTACAACTTGCAGGACAACAAACTCACATCGTTTTCGAACAATACAAAAATGATTCTTGGCCCTAACTGGGATCTCGAATTCCAGATGCAGCATTCGCACGGCGCGGATGATTCATTCCCCTATTTGAAAACCATTTACCTCAACAAAAGGCTCGACTGCACTTACTTCCAGATATCGTACGAATCATCGAACGACGCTATCATGTTCGCTTATGGAATAACGGCGTATCCGGCGTTAAGTTACGCGCACCGCAACAACGATCAGGGAATGCGTAATACTCTGCCCGGTTTCGGCAGCGGCGGATTTGATTTCAGCGGCGATACATTCGGCGGCGGCGGAAGCAGTTACGGCGGCGGTGGTTACTACGGCGGCGGAGGAAGTTACGGCGGCGGTGGTGGCGGCTATTACGGCGGCGGCGGTATGTATTAGTTGGGAGCTGTGTCGCGCTGTTTATGGTTAATTCCAGAGGGGACTGTCCCCTATTTTAAAAGGGCTATTTGTTAATCGTCATAGGCATCCAGAAAATCATCCCAGAGAAGAATATCGAATCCCAATGACTGGTAGTTGCTGCGACGCCTGTCATAGTCCGTATTGTCATAATCTTCAGGGAACCAGATCTGCCAGCCGGATTCATCGTACCAGCATCCTGAACCGGTTCCAGGATAATGGCCGTGGAAGAAAACCGCTGCTTCGATGTCATTTCTGAGTTCAGTTGCCGCATCAATCAAACTTGACGGCAGTGACGGAGCAAGGTCGATGATACATTCCGCGAAATAACCCAAATCTGTACATTCCGTGTTAGTGCAGTTCTGCCCCCAGTGGCCTGCTTCCTGCCTGGCTGACTGAATTTCAGCGCGATGAGCGGGAAGAGCATTAATAAGTTCCTGAGTAAAAATTTCAAGCGATGGGATTACCTCATTTTTAGTAATATCAGTATCCCATGCGGCAAGTGTGGGACATGACTCAGATGCAGCGGTATCGAGGTATGTCTGGACATAGCAGGCGCTCACATCGTACGGATTGTACGAATCGAGGTTGTCAACAATGAACTGAATGAACCTTCTGTACTCAGCGGTATATCCGGACATAACCAGTTCACTTGCCACACCGATTTTTGTTACATCGGTTAATCCGAATGCTGTTTCGATCCATCCCATCAGGCAGCATTCGAAATGAATGAAATCGAATTTATCTATTTCGGGATGCCCCTGAAGCACCTCAAGGCAAGCGTCGCGAAGAGTCCATACCTGCATACCGTGGATAAAGCTTAACCAGGGAGCATCACCCGGATTGATCTCGAAAGGTCCGCTGCCGTGTCCGAAGAGAATCAAACCATAATGCCGTGCAGGATATTCCCTGATACCCCAGTTGAGGTAATTCACGAGTGTTTGAGTATCTCCCATATTGGCACCACCCGGAGGAATGACTTCGAAGTGGTCGTTAATGCGGGGTGAGATTATTTCACCGTTGTAACCATCCGGGTCACGAGCTATTTCAAGGATATACTGGTCGGCACCGTAATTTTCCTCACGCAAAGCAACAAGATTAAGTTCATCCGGGACTGACCCGACAACTTCCATTTCATTTATATTCACGGAAACCCAGTCAGTTAAATTCGCATCCCAAAGGTAGAAAAATATTGTCAATTCGGCAATGGTTTGTTCTGATACGGTTATTGTCACAAAGTCATATAAGCTATTGCCGTTCGAGGTGGCAATAACAACGCCGGTATAGCTGCCAGCAATTGCGCCTGTGTTGTTGAATAGATCCAATGTCCATGCATTAAATGATTCATGGGTAAATGGAACAAGTGTTTCACCGGTTATTGTCGGGCAATATAATGACACATCGCTGATATCATCCTGCCAGTCGAAGATCTCGATTGAGGCTGAAGTTTGGGAGCCAACGCTTTCATGCAGTTTGTAATGTGTGAAAGATTCAATTGAGTATGGTTCCTGGCAATTATCGGGGACACTGACATCCACTGCGAAGGCAACATACGACGCTCCGGATGGAAGGTAAATTTGTATTCGTTCCGTATGCTGAGTTTGAGCAGCGAACAGGCGGTTTCCCTCAGCCTTTGCGTAGGCTTTAAACGGATTTATTTGTGAACCGCCGTCTATATCCCATAAATCTGTCCAGTCATCGGCGTTGGTTAGTTTAACACCGTAATCGTTGGAGTATAGTATTAATCGAAGGTCGTGGACATTATATATTGAATTGTTATCAATTGTTACATCAACATCCCAGATTCCTGTAAGTGGATTATACGCAACAATATTAATAATTGGCGCGGGAATTAGGGCAGATACATTTAAGTGCCCGGAGATATTACGGGATGGAGTAATATTTGTAGAAAATGATTCAATATCGAAATTTATTGTCCATGTACCCAGTAGATTCCTGTTATTGTTATTTGCTTCAATTGGAATTTCCAATGGCGGGCTAATCCCCGATGTTGCATCCAGTGGCTGGATTGGGTCAACGCTGCTTGAACATCCAAACAGCAGTATTGTTAATAAAATTGATATGAAGGGAAATATTCTTGTTCTCATTTGTTACACCTTAAGTAAGTAGTAATAAAAAACCTCACCCCTGACCCCTCGCCACTAGTGGCTCTCCTGCATCAGGAGAGGGGAGAAAACATCACTCTTCCCGCTCCCCCTCTCTACATGGTGGAGAGCCACTAGTGGCGAGGGGGGTGGGGGGTGAGGTGTTTTTCCTGTATAATAACTATTTTGGTTTTTACAAATGCGCGCCCGGCTGGTGAAAACATGTCCGTAAACATAACCGTGGTCGGCTCGATATGCCTTGATTTTGGAATCATGCTGCCCCATCTGCCGCAGGTCGGTGAGACTGTTCTTGGCACCGACTTAATAACACCGGTCGGCGGGAAGGGATTCAATCAGGCGCTTCAGGCGCATCGCCTGGGAAGTCGAACTCACTTTTTCGGCCGTCTTGGCGATGACGCTCCCGGGCGGATGATAATCGACCAGCTTGAAAATGAGGATTTCCCCGTGCGCGGGCTTCGTGTTTTAAATAACGAGCAAACAGCTCTGGGATTGATTCTAATTGGCCCTGATGGCAAAAACATGATAGGCGGATTTTCCGGCGCCAACATGAATTTCAACATTGAGGATATCGACCAGAATGTCTATGACGCTCTTCTTTTGTCAACGCATCTTATCCTGCAGCTTGAGATTCCCGATGAGGTCAACCTTGCGGTTCTGCGTCTCGCGAAAGAACAGTATGCTCGCACGGTTTTAAATTTCGCGCCGTACAGGGAGATTCCTGAGGAGATTGAAAATTTAATCGACATTTTTATTTTCAATGAAATTGAAGCGAGCGCGTATTTTAAAAGAGAAATTCGTACCCATGAGGATTTTTTCAGGATTCGTGATTCGAAAAAATACCTGTTTGAGAAAATTTATATCGTCACGCTGGGTGAGAAAGGCGCGGCGATTATCGCGCCTGAGGGTGAATACTATTCCGAGGGAATTGCGGTTGGCTCAATCGACACCACAGGCGCCGGCGACAGTTTCGTGGGAGCGTATGTGCATTTCATCGCATCCGGCAGGGGCTACATTCAATCGATTGATTTGGCGAATATCGTAGCCGCGGAATCGACCACAAAACCGGGCGCGATGCCCGGAATGCCGCATGCGGCTCGAATTGAAACGCTGATGCGAGAGCATAATATCGATCCGGATGAGTCTGATGAACAACCCCGCGGAAACGAAAGTTCATCAGAATGATAGTTCATGCATTGATTTCATACATGCAAATCATATATAATCCTGTTTTCTCGTGTTTAACGGGAGCAATTTATTATTTATTCAATCGTCCAGTACGATCCTCCCATGGAGGTTGTTATGAAAAGATTTTATCTGGTACTGCTTGTTACAGGAATTATTCTCTGCGCGGGGTGCAATGGCGATCAGGGAATCCCAGCGGTTGACCTGACCGAGTTCATTGGTGACTGGCACATGCATGGCACATTATATCTTGACATCGATGGCAGAATTTACGAACAGCCCGTTGACAGGGTTATTTATATCAGGCATGGTTTCGTTCAGGACAGCCTTGGATTCACCTACACAGCGACATATTTCTCAAGCGTACTTCAGCTGAGCAGAGAGGAAGGCTTTACAGATTACGACCCATACTGCGGCTTCTTCGAGGGCGGTACCCTGTTGTCATACACGTTTATCGGCATCAGCCCATTTTTCACACAGCCATATGAGGGTTCCACCTCGGGTAATACAGCTGTCTTTACGCAGCACTGCACCTACAAACAGATGGACATTGAGGGTACGGTTTACCTGCAGAGAGTTAATTAGACAGTTTGAGATTGCTTGATATTTGAATTTTAATGGCGCCCCGGGGACGGGGCGTTTTTTTTGAATTCGCGGCTGCTTGACGCAAAAACAGTCTCTGAACGCTATTACAAGCATGATTTTCTGTCATGCTGAACGACCTGGGAGCGCTGGTCTCTGACCGGCACCTGTGTTAGGTTAATAGAAATCAAAACATGATTTTGGGGAACGATTAAAAAATTAAAAACATCGCCCGGCCTATCGCATGCAGCACAACCAACGCGATTATCGGGCTGAAATCCAGCCCGCCGAGTGGCGGAACAATACTGCGGAAAATATTGAGGTACGGATCCGTAATCTGGCACAGGGTTTCAATTACAGGATTATTCGGGTCAATTGGAAACCAGCTCATCAGAATTCTGATGAATATCAACATTGAGTAAAGCTGGATCATATAGAAGATAACGGCCATATCACATTTCCTGAAGAAGTTTCTTTAGTTTTTCAAAATCCTCTTTTAGAGGTTTCATATTGGCGCGATTATGAAGCGCCGCTGCTGGATGATATATGGGAAAGAAATTAATCCCCTTCAAAACGATTACTTGCCCATGCACTTTCCCAATGGTCAGTGATTTGTTAATCAGCGTTTTCAACGATGGATTTCCAAGCGTGCATATTAATTTTGGGCGAATTAACGCTATTTGCGCATGAAGATACTCACGGCAGTTCGCGATTTCATGATCCAGCGGGTCGCGATTATTCGGAGGCCTGCATTTAAGCACGTTGCCGATAAACACAGCCTCGCGGGGAATGCCTGTCTCATTAAGCAAATCATTCAGAATTTTGCCCGCTTGTCCCACAAACGGAACTCCCTGCACATCCTCATCACGGCCCGGCGCTTCCCCGACAAACATAATATCCGCGTTTGCATTGCCGGCGCCCGGCACAACCTGTGTCCGGTGATCCACAAGCTCCCCGCATCGAGTGCAGGTCTTTAATCTCTTGTGCAGTTCATCCAGTAACTGAGCGTTTGTCTTATCCATGAAATCACATCAAATCGAATTGTCTCAATAATTCCGACAGGACTTTCCTGCTTTCGCCATCACATTCTATCAAGGGCAGGCGGACTCCGCCAACCTTCACTCCAATCAGGTTCAACGCCTCTTTCACCGGTATCGGATTCGACATCATGAAAAGCCCCTTGAAAAGCGGGAAAAGTTCAATATGTATTTTTCGGGCAGCCTCTGTTTTTCCCTTTTTGAATAAGTCAATCATCTCGCTGATTTGTCTGCCCACAAGATGCGATGCCACACTGATTACACCATCACCGCCAACTGACATCAACGGAAGTGTCAACGAATCATCGCCGGAGTAGATTAAAAAATCAGTTCCGGTTAATAATCTAATTTCACTCGCGGCATCCAGGCTGCCGGATGCCTCCTTGATTCCAATTATATGTTCGTTTTCAGCAAGCCGCGCAACTGTCTCAACGCTCATATTCACGCCAGTTCGTGACGGGATATTATATAGAATCGAAGGCAGTTTTACCGCATCAACAATTTGCGTAAAGTGTTGGAACATACCCTCCTGCGGCGGTTTGTTGTAGTACGGCACCACCAAAAGGAGAACGTCCGCGCCTTTTTCTTTCGCTTGTTCTGACAGTTCTATCGACTTCGCGGTTGAATTTGTCCCCGCGCCGAACATGACAGGGAAACCATCGGGGACAAACTCTTTCACCCATCCAAGAAGATCAAGCTTTTCATTATCGGAAAGAGTCGGTGTCTCGCCTGTTGTACCGGATACCAGAATGCAGTCCGTGCCGTTTTCAACAAGATGCGACACCAGTTTTTCAGTTCGTTTTTTGGAAATGTCACCGTTGCCATCAAACGGCGTAACCATCGCGGTTATTAGTTGTCCGGGATTAATCATTTTTCTCCTCCTCATATTTCAGCAGGATTTCAGCAATCTGGACAGAATTAAGCGCCGCGCCTTTTCTAAGATTATCCGCGACCACCCACATTCCACCGATGTTCTCCTCGAATCGACGTATCCGCCCGACAAGAACATCATCAATGCCGTCAGCTAAAACCGGCGTGGGAAATCTGCGATTTGTTAAATCGTCAACAATCGTGACTCCAGCCGCATCGTGGAGGATAAATTCCAACTCACCCTCTTTGAATGTTTCTTTCGTTTTGAATGTAACGGCTATGGAATGAGCGTTGATCACAGGCACACGCACACAAGTCGGGTAGATTTTCAATGTCGGTTGCTCAAGGATTTTTCTCGTTTCGTTGATTAATCTTTCTTCCTCGGAAAAATTCTGGACACCTGTGTAACTACCTACTGCGGGTATCAGATTAAACGGAAGTTCATACGGGTCAGGATTTTGGAAATTATCCTCGATTGCCTTTTTTGTCCCCGCGATGAAATCGTTCTTCTGTTTCAATCCAGCGCCGCTTATTGCCTGATAACTCGCGGCTGAAACCCATTCAAGCCCGAGCTTGCTGCAAACAGGCGCAAGCGCGCATACCAAACCTGATGTCGTGCAGTTCGGATTCGCGATTAAACCTGAATGTTTCGATATAGCGTGCGCGTTCACCTCGGGTACAATCAGCGGGACTGATGGTTTCATTCTGAAATGCGCAGAGTTGTCTATCACAACAGCGCTTTTATTGATAGCCATGGGAGCATACTGGGGAGCAAGGTCATCGGGACCTGAGAAGAAAACGATATCCGCACTGTCGAACACCGATTCCTCAAAAGGGATTGTGGAATAGGTTTTGCCATCGATTGCCAGCTGTTTTGATTCCCCTCCCGGAGATGAACACAGCCTGAGTTCATCGCGGGGAAATTCTCTCTGGTTCAAAATGGAAATAAGCGTCTGTCCAACCAGTCCGCTCGCGCCAAGAATTACTATAATTGGTTTGTCTGTATTCATAGTGTTATGTTTATGCAACTTTCATGCCGAACGATTTCAGATATCCATAATTTTGTCAAGCCCAACCGTTAATCCCTTGAGTGTGGTTACTTTTTCAATTGCAAAATAGATACCGGCAAGAAACGCCGCGCGGGATGTTGTGCAGTGCTTGATTGTCAGCACTTCGCCATCACCGGCAAAAATAGCCTCCTGCTCAGCGATTACTCCGGGAAGGCGTATTGAATGGATTTTGACATCCCGTACCGCCATCCCCCTGCTGCCCATATCCAGTTCCTCAACCGGGTCATTTACCGGCGGGGGGGATTCGATTTTCGCCAGGCTGGTGGCGATATCGAGCGATGTCCCCGATGGCGCATCGCGTTTTAAATCGTGATGGGTTTCAATCAATTCAGCAGTCGGAAAATACTTCCGTGCCATCATCGACATTTTCTTGACAAGCAGGATTCCGATTGAAAAATTAGGCACCAGAAGAATAGGCACATCGTTCTCTTTTGCGAGTGTTTCCATCCAGTCGAAATCATCCTCGGCGAATCCGCTGGCTCCGATTATCGACGGAATCCCCTTGCGAGCCACTTCCGGGACATTGCTTTCGACAGCGTCCCAGACCGAAAAGTCCATATAAGTGTCAATCTGGCGGGATTTCATGAGAACATGTGACACTTCAGAGGACACAGGCACGTTCTCAGCGCCCATCTGGTCGAGAAAGGCGCGAGCTCTTTCGATTTCATGCTCCGCCACAACCGCCCCGGCAAGAG
>CBDURE010000079.1:0-15811 GCA_965369605.1 uncultured bacterium | reverse complement strand
CGAACGTTGCAGAGTAGATTCACATTTTTATATAAAGGCATTCCGGGTTACGGTGTAGATGTGGCTTGTTCAACAGGCCTTTTTCTTTCTTTTTCTGATAAAAAATCCCGGTAGAAAGCTACCGGGATTTTAGATTGCTAACAATTCTCGTTATAATTGATTCAGCGTCAGAGTAAATATATCTTTATTGCCTTGTGAGTAATGGATATCCTCATCTTCACCGGGTGACAAATCGATCTTATAACCGAAGTTGCCAACGATATGAATATCATCATCAGAGCTTATTACTGTTCCAACAACCGAATCTCTACCCCATGTTATGACCTTACTGAAATTTCCACTTTCATCGAAGAGTGAAACAAACAGGCTGCCATCAATTGAGGAATACTCCAAAACCTTTGAGGTTGGGTCAAAATCACAAACACCATGAAACTCACCACAAACGTAAATGTCATCATTATTACCCAATGAAAGCCCATTGATCCTGAATTGCCAACCTGAACCCCATGTCTTTGCCCATAAATATGACCCATCAGAGTCAAATTTATTCAGGTAACCACTTCTTCCTAGAGTGCCACTCACTCTTAAATCGACATCAGGACCAGGATCAAAATCAACGGTTCCACGAAATATACCGGATGTATAAATCTGATTCGCATCATCGATCGCCAAACCACCATCGCGGTCCCAAGTGAAACCTATGCCGTCCCATGTTAATACCCAGACAAGGTTTCCGTTTTCATCATATTTACCAAGGAATCTATCGAATCCGTTTATTGCTGTATGTTCATCTACCCCGGGACCGGGATCGAAATCAACGGTATTTTCGAAAACACCGTATGTATAGATATTGCCTGTGTTATCTGCTGCAATCCTGAATATCCCGTTTTCCGTATAATCAACCCCTCCCCAGGTCTTTGCCCATTGAAGGTTTCCACTAGAGTCAAACTTACACAGGTATGAATCCTTGGAAAATGCTATGCGTTCATCAATACCGGGACCGGGATCAAAATCAGCAGTGCCTTCAAAGTATCCTCCCACATAAGCGTTACCTGAAGAGTCGATTGCTACCGAGTGTCCCCTGTCGATTTCAGCGCCACCCCAGACAGCTGACCACAGATAATTACCATCGGGATCAAATTTACTGAGGAAAATATCGAACCATCCGTTCGCAGTATGTTCATCCACACCGATCCCCGGATCAAAATCACATGTACCCACAAAACATCCTACAACGTAAGCATTTCCAGTGTCGTCAATTTCAACATCAAATGCCCAGTCATAGTTCTCGTTAATGGATCCATCGTAACCACCCCAGGTATTTACCCAAAGCAGGTCACCATCAGGTTCATACTTTGCCAGGAAAACATCCGACAATCCATCTGCGATCCTGACATCAATTTCCGGACCGGGGTCAAAATCAACGGAACCACAGAATCCGCCAGCCATATAAATATGATCAGAGGAGGATATTGCTATGTCGAAAACCTGGTCCTCACAAGTACCGCCAAGGGTAATCCCGGACTCATAAACAATATTAGTTACAACCGTTGCTGTGAATACCTGGTAGGTAGCATATTCATTTATTAAATGCCGTTCCAGATCAACACCATTCGGGGTATCCACAAGCAAATCTGTAGCACCCTCATCATAAGTGGTTGACGGCACCCGTGAATCGAGGACTTTCACCAACCCGGTATACGTTCCCGCTAGAAGCCTGTTCTCATTTACGATATCAGCCTGGTACGTCACAGGATTGCGGTAACCATCCGTATCATCCTCAACCAGGTAGGCCTCTGAAATAAGGTTTGTCATACCTGGTATTTCGACAAACACTGACTCAATATCCGATGGGCTGAGTATATGGTCAGGATTTGCAGGATCAGGATAATCGCTTGCAACGACAGCACCGTGATTCCAGTCATAAATTTCCACCATAATCGGATATTCGGTTGTTGTATCAGCATCGTCCCATGTTCTTCCGAACCTATCACCAGGTGGTTCCACCTCTACTTTCCATGCTGCTTTACGGTTAAATTCAGGGATATAATATGTTGGATCAAGCCTGTCTGCATATTCAGCAGAATGACCATAAGCCATTGTCAGATATAAGTAGAAATCAATCCCATTCGGGTTAAGAATTACCTCGAAATCCCGCCATATTTTTAGCATTCTGAACCTGTTATTAGAACCACTCTTGTAGCAGATCTTGTAAGGCAGTAAAATCTTTTCCTGATAAGATGGAAGGAAAAGAACATTACTCAGTTCACCTGTATAACCATCCGCATTGTATAAAATATCTGAGTAAACTTCCTTATTCAATTTCTCAAAGGTCGTTTCATCCTCTGCTCTACCGAATACCATTGCAAGATCGAATACATCCAAATCACACCTGTTGACTTTTGAAGGAGGTTCGTAAATGTTGCCCCTCGCCATCGGATGTATAATTTCGAAAGTAACTTTAAGGTTCCCATCATCGTTGACCTCGACTCCAGATATCCTGAGGCACTCGGTACATGGGGTCATTGTGAAAAAAGACATCCCGTTCACCAGGTATGCTTCACTCAGCATTGGTGACCTGGCTGAAGTTAATTCATAATTCTCACCATCTTCTGAAACTGAGAGATGATACACGCCAAAGATGCCAAGTCCACTGGTGCTGTTGAAATCCAATACAGTGGAAGGCAATTCCCCATCTTTATCATTCATTTCATTTGGAAAACTTGATACAGGATCATTGACCCCATTTGAACAACTACATACAAAAATGATTGAAACACAGAAAAGCAGAAAGCATATTTGATGTTTCATCGCGTTGCTCCGATAAGAATGTAGTTTTCTCAGCAGTAATAACATTTTACCTTAATATTCAATTTAATGCTACCATATAATTTACTAATTCAGGTATATTAATAGTAAAATGTATGGTGTCGGACTCTTTCATACAAATTGTAATTTGAACTACCCCTCACTAACGTTCAGGGCTCGGATAACGAGACATAATTTGTAACCCGGTGTCCCTTCACATATAGGTGTCTGACACCAACAACACCAGCATTAATTGCAAAATGCCACGCTCTTGCTTTACAACAAAAGGTGGCATTATATTTATAAGAGAATATGAACTACTTCTAATTACTCAATTGGTTCGACATCCAAATCCATTTCATGCCAGTCGAATTTCGTGTTTTCGCCGTGGCAATCGTTGCATGTATATGCATCATTCAGGCTCACACCGTGCGACATTGGCAGGTAAACCGCTCTTTCGCGCCAGCTGGCAACTTCGCCTGAAACCGCGCCTGTAACCGGGTTAACTGATAACGGTTTGCCGTTACTATCCACAGGCTCACGAATTACAGCCATTCTATACGGGAAAAGCATGCCGTCGCCTTTATCGCCGTAGGGATTGCCGTAGATATCTGTCGTGCGATTAAACCATTTGTAAACAACCGAGGATTTCATTTCTATCGGAACATCTATATTTGTAATATCAAGATTGACTTCGATTGGGCCGCCGTTATCGGGTACATGACATCCCGTGCAAGACATGATCGATGTCATCTGTTTATAGCCATCAGCGATATGAGCATCCCTGTGGCATCTGACACATCCCTGTCCCATATCAGGCGCATCCGCAGCCTGTAATGCTGGGGATATCTGGCGTCTGAACAGATGGTCGCGGTCATAATGGCAATCGAAACAACTTAATCCCAAAGCTGCATGTATATCGGTTGCTGGCTCGAAAGCGGTGCCTCGAAGATTGCTGTAAACCGGTGAAACTGATAAAGCCGGCTTGATTGATGTCAGCGCGAGATGGCATCGCTTGCATGTGTCTGTGGATGTATGGTTAATGTTTTCCATTACCGTAGTCAGAGCGGCAAAGTTTTTGTTGAGCCTTTCAGTATTGGATAGTGAATATCCCTCCGACACATGGCAGACAAGACAATCGATATTGCCATATTCTGATTCCGGGAATATTCTCTCACCAGTCGCGGCTAATGGCTTAAGGCCATAACCGATATGGCATGTTTTGCATGCCCCGTTGAATTCAGCATCCCACGCATCAGCAGCGCTGATTCCCCAAAGGCGTCCCAAGCGGTTAATCATGCCAATCTCAGATGGCAAATCAGATTCAGGGTCGCCTGAAAGATATTCGTAATCGTAACCGTTACTCAGTTTGTAATGAGTCGTGTTTTGCAGTTCCTCGATTTTGCCCTGGTGGCATTCTTCGCATGTCCCGGAGCCATCATAATTATCAATGAGTTCCGCATGGTCTGGGACATTCGCCAGATGGCAATCACCGCATCCTGTAGGACCGCCCATGTTGTTATGGCAGTCAAGGCAGTTACGATGATACGCGGCTTTCAATCCGGGAATCATCATCATTACGCCCTCATCATCAATAACATTGCGAACATCGGGCGACGCATCCGGATCGTGGCAGACATCACAAGCGAAATTCCTGCTCATGTTGTCGAATTTTTCCGACGCGTGGCATGAGTCGCATTTATCCGCCGGGACTATCTGGTCGTTGTAGTGCTTTTCGAAATAGTGATGGCATACCGTGCAGTCCTTTACTATTTGCGCATGGTATTTATGCCTGAAAAGAACATCTCCATACAGGTTTCCGAGAACATCAGATGATTTAACTTTGTTGATTGTGATTGTTTTCGGACCGAATATGGGGTCGAGATTAATATTCTCAGCGCTGGTGACTAGAAACATGCCTGCGGAAAAGACCAGTACAAGAATGAATATCGCGCTCAGGTGAGTTGATTTCATTATTCCGCACCTCCCGCCGTTGATGCAGCTATTTCAGGTTGCGGTTCGGCCTCTGGTTGCGGATTTATATCGCCGCCTTTTTTCATAATCGGGACGTATATCACGATAAATCTGTAGAACACAATTATTGAAGCTATCAATCCGGCGGTGAAGAAAAACTCCGCAGTTGACGGCACATAAACGTGTTCAACGCCCTGAGGCCTGTATGCTGTAACCAGTACATTCTGACGATTAGTTGCCATGGATACTATTGCGAACGCGCTTGCCATAAAAAGCCAGTTTGGAGTTTTTCTAACTCTGGGCAGCATGAACATCAGCAGCGCGAGTACAAGCAGTCCGACCTCCATAAGCCATGCCCATTTTTGGATACTCGGCTCGTTAAGATAAACATTCGCGCCACGATAATTAAGGTCATACATTTTCAGAATGAAATATATTGCAAGCAGCCAGGGAGTGTAATTTGCCAGCTGCGACAGGATTTTCATTTCAGGTTTCTTGCCGAATGAATATGAATTTATCAGTGATACAAACGTTATGACCGGGAATCCAACAGCCATTGCTGAAACTAAAAACAGCAAAGGCAGCATCGGGCTTTGCCATAACGGATGAAGTTTTTCGCCGGCAATAACCATCAGAGTGCCAAGTGATGACTGATGAAGACACGATAGAACCACGCCAAGAATCACAAAGAAAGCCAGTAAGGGCATTTTGATTATTGGAATGTTGATTTTAAGAAGGATGAAATCCGCAATCCAGAGAAACCACTCAGTGAGTTTATTGAACATTGACATGGGCCAGAACCAAGCTACTTTACCTTTGTATTTCTCAATGACAAACGGCATAAACTCAATTAAGAGAACCAGGAGATAAAGCATAACGCAGATTGCTACCTCGAACAGCACCGAATTTCCCTGCCACCATCTGGGGAATATCGGATGCCAGACCTGCCAGTATCGCCCCAGGTCAATAATCAAACTTATAGGCGCGAATAAATAGCAGAGCAATCCGAACACAATTCCCTGCCTGCTTAGAGTGCTGTATTTATGATGCCCATAAATATGCGCGATGAAAGCCATTGTGAATCCGCTTGCTCCGAGAACGATAAAGGTCGCTATGTTTATTCCCTTCCAGATACCCCAGGGATAATCGTTGTCGAAATTAGTAACCGCTGACAGTCCGAAGAAAAATCGTCCGAATGCAATTCCGGCGCAAATCATGACAAGCCCGATTAGAACCCATGTTCCGGGAGTGAAAAACCTGTAGCCTTTATCGTACATTCGTTCAACTTGAGGTTCGTGATTTGACATTGCCTATTCCTCCTCCCCTTCGTGATTTGAATTATGGTCCATTCGACTGCTCCTGAACATCATCAGAAACAGGAAAATATACAACGCAACCGGAGGAATGAAATATTTGAATACGGCGTGCTGTATCGTTTCGGATAACTGCGGAGCCGGAGTATCGCTGTGGTCAGGCAATCCAAGTTTCACATGCGAGACAGGCAGAAGGTACAACCAGCTTGTTCCACCGGCAGTATGTTCGCCATAAATTTCCGTCTCATATATATCCTGATTTTTTTCTATGATTCCATGCCCAAGTTTTAGCAGATCGCCACGCCTTCCGAAAACCATTGCTTCCTGCGGACATGCCTCGACACATGCAGGCAGTTTATCCGGTATTCGATGGTCACATAACGAGCACTTTTGGACAATCGGGAAAAGCGGTTCATCGAATTCATAAACCGGCACCTGGAAAGGGCACGCAATCATGCAGTACCGGCATCCGATACACGCGGATTCATCGTAATAAACCGGACCTTCCGGAGTTTTTCTCAACGCGGCTACAATGCACGCTGATACACACGCCGGAGTGTTGCAGTGCATGCACTGCCGTTTGAGGTAAACGGGTTTATGATTCATGCGAGCGTCATCGCCGTATGGATAAAACCTGTTCACAACAGTGTGCGTGGTTTCATCGGTTCGACGTTTTTCTGCAAGAACCCGCAAATCCTTGAAATCGATATCCGGTTTATCCAGATCATTTGTCATGTTACATGCAAGTTCGCATGTGCGGCATCCGATGCATTTGGTCGCATCGAAAAGTACGGCGTAGTTTTTTTCAAACTCGGCTGGGTCATGGCCATGGCCGGAAGCATGAGCTTCAGCTGGAACCATCGACCCCGCAATCACCGCACCGCCTGTTGCGGCGGCATTTTTAAGAAATTTACGTCTGTCCATTATCTAGTCGCTCTATCCCCCAAAATTGTTTTGAGAAATAATGTTTTATTTTATTTGGACCAGTGGCAGTCAACACATAACATGCTGCTGTCCATGTGATCCTTGTAATCAGTATGACATTCAAGGCAAATACTTCTCTCCCTTGGTGACCAATTATGTTTCACGTGACACGAAACGCATCCGAAATCGATATGCTTAGGATGCAATCCGCTTTCTATTCCATCATGGCAACTCATACAGCCATCCCAGGATGACTGCCAACTGTGCGGAGCATGGCATAGTGAACAATCCTGCTTGATATCGCTTTGCGAACACGCTGCTGCTTCATCCGAATGGCAGTTCGCGCATCCTGATGGCATCTCAAGAGTGTTCGCGAGATGTGAATCGTGGCACATAGTGCAGTCAGTTTTAATTGAAACCAGTTTCGATTCACTCGCTAAATTAGAGTGGCACACAGAGCATTTTCCAACTGCCGGTTTTTCCCATTCGTGCGCTACGTGGCATGTGTCGCAACCGTGATGAGCCTTTGGCGCTTTTACTAACGCATTATGCTCGGATGAATGGCACGAGTTGCATGAATCCGGGATTATGCTGGAGAAATCACCTTTTTCGTGGCATGTTCCGCAATCCTGATGAAGATTGCTGTCGGATTTCATTGTGCCTGAAAAATCCTCACCGTGGCATGAGGTGCAAATTGAATCGTCTTTGATGCCAAAGTGATGTGGAGTATGGCACATCAGGCAGTCAAGACTCTGATGTCCCCTTATACTATGAGCAGCCACAAGGTTGAGTTCATTTTCCTTATGGCAGTTTTTACATGTTATATCCTCGGATGGGTCCTCGCTTTTGTGAGGAGTGTGGCAGGTTCCACAGCTTGACTTTGATATATGCGGGTCGGCTAAAGCTGCTCTGAATGAATCAACATCCTGTTCAGTGGATTTGTCCCCAAGAATGTGACAGGCACCGCATCGGGATGAATCATAGGGATAATCTCCCCTGCTTTTCCCCAATATCGATGTTCCCTTGAATCCGTGGCAGATAGTGCAATGGCCGAAAGCCATCATTTGCGCGTTGTCTTCAGTTTCCTTATGGCATTCGGAACATTCAATCACATTGGAAAGCGCGTGCCCTTCGGTATGGCAGTCGATGCATCGCATGGGGTTGCCGTTCAATTTTGCTCTTTCGCCCAGATGCTGCCAGTGTCCTGCATTTGAATACCTGTCGGCTGGATGGCATAACAGGCATCGCCCTTCATTGATGACAACATTTTCGTAGGTGCCGTCGAAACCAAGTTCGCGACGTTCGAGGTGGCTGTTATTTACAGCATGACATTCAAGGCAGTGAATTTCAGCATGGCCGTGAATCTGTGGTTTTTTGAAAATGAGGTCGTTTGAATGGCATTTCGCGCATTTGTCCGGCGATGTATTCCATTCCGCAAGCGGTATAGTGTACGGTCGAGTGCATCCCGCATACAGAACAGAAGTTATTATAAGAACACAAAAAAACGCAATTGCCCAAGGTGAAATCGCTTTAGTCATAGCACTCGATTAATACCTCATACTTAAGGTATCAGCCATATGGAATGAAATGCAAAAAGACAGTGTATATTTTTCACGCGAAAAGTGCAATATAAAAATTAAAGAGATAAATTTGCGAATGAAAAAACCCGCTTTCGCGGGTTTTGATTTTTTCAACAGATAAATGTGAATTCACTTCTATTCTGCTTTTTTCTTGCCGTGCTTAATCTGAGCCCATTTCTTGTCGAAATCGAACGGAATGTATGTCGGCGATTCCTCGTTGTGGCATACGATGCACCCCTTGGCAACCGGTACAATCATGCCATTCTTGATACAGGCCTCGTGATCTCGCATCACGGGCATGGGTTTGTATTTCTCCCCCGGACCGTGGCATGCCTCACATGTAACGCCCTCGTCATACTTGAATTTCTTTCCGTGTTGATCCTCTTTGCCATATGCTGTTACATGGCATTTAAGGCATTTCGGGGATTTGGTAGCGTCCTCGATACCCATATCAGCCGCGATTTTCTTTGATTCAGCATTTTTCAAAGTCTCAAAAGCTTTGCCGTGCGGACCTTTTGCGTACTGAGTGTATTCACTACCGCCGATTGAATCTTTTGAATGACAGGTTTTGCACGCGGTCAAACCCTCATATTTGAGTTTGGCTTTCTTCTCCTGAGCAGTTACAAGCGAGGAAAAAGCAATCAGAAGCAATCCTGCAACGATTAATAAAGGAAGATAATTTTTCATGAAATTACTCCGCGAATCAGCATTAGTAAATATGAATGTAGGAAAGTGCGTCAGCACTCAAACCCACTATTAAAATTATACGCTGGCTTTGCAATAATGCAAGCCTGTCATGGTATATCGTAGTGGTTTTAGCATAGTGAAGTTAGGATTGATTGGTATCATGCCGGAAAAGATGGTATTAAGCAGTTTTGTATATTAGTTATTTTATGCTATACGACTTGATATGGGCTGTCACCGTGGCTGTCACCATGGCTGTCACTTTTTGTATCAGATTGGATTAAATTTTGAATTTACATATATAAGGTATATCAGATTCGAAGCAGGATTGCATTTTAGTAGCTTTATATATTAGCGATATACTAATATACGACTTGATATGGGCTGTCACCGTGGCTGTCACCATGGCTGTCACTTTTCCCAATGTTTCGCTATTTGAAACGATTATGATCAATCGCAAAATTCAGGATAAATTAACACTACACATCTTAATCGAATGTTGTATAATCTCTTTTCGTTGGGTGGGTAGCTCAGCTGGTTAGAGCGCTACCCTTACACGGTAGATGTCGGAGGTTCGAATCCTCTCCCACCCACCATTCCGGTTCACTACCCTATCGTTTTTCGAAATCGCAATGATGCCAGTGTGACCATCACAACGCTGTAAATAATCAGCGCGATAAACTCCTGTGAGAGCGCTGCGAATCCAACTCTCTTGATAATCACTCCGCGCAGAATTGTGATGAAATATCTCAGTGGAATTATATAAGTTATTTTCTGAATCCATTCCGGCATTGATACAATCGGGAAAAAGTATCCGCTCAGAAGCATGGACATCAGCATTACGAACATGACAAAATAAATCGCCTGCTGCTGGCTGTCTGAAATTGTGCTGATAAACAAACCAATCGCAAGATTGCCGATTACAAAAAATATTGACAGGAACATCAACAGAGGAAGACTTCCCGCAGGCACGATTCCAAACATAAGGTAAGCTGCGAAAATGATTATAAGAAGATCCCAGAAACTGAGAATAAGATATGGCGTAAGTTTCCCGACCACAATCTGCCATGCCGGGACTGGCGATGTCAGCATCAGTTCCATTGTGCCGCGCTCTTTTTCGCCGACAATCGACATCGCGGCAAGCACGAGTCCGACCTGGGTCATTAGAAGTCCGATTAATCCTGAAATGTAAAATGGATAGCCTCTTAAATCAGGATTGAAATAGTAGCGGTCGCGAACTTCGAATCCGGCTATCATGCTGTTTTGTGCAATGATTTTATACTGGTAATCGTTGAGAATCAGCTGGATGTAATTCATGATAGGTATCGCTGATGTCGGATCTGAACCGTTGATCAACACCTGAATTGGCGCTGATTCACCTCTTGTAATGCTATTGGAAAAACCGGGCGGGATAACAAGCGCGACCATCGATGCGCCTTTCTGGAAACTGATTTCTATTTCATCATAGCTGAAATATTCAACAGGTGGATTGAATTCCCTTGTTCGAGCGATTTTCTCCCGGACCTCACGGCTGGTTTCAGTTCTGTCCAAGTCCCAGATTCCCCACTCGATATTGTTAATTTCGCCTGTAATCGCGGTTCCGAACAGTAATAGAAACACTATCGGCATGACGAAAACGAATCCGATTGTACGCTGGTCTCTGAGGATGTGAAACATTTCCTTGCGCGCTATGCTGATGATACCATTCACCTTACGCAACCCTCCTGTTGAAAAGTTTCACGGTTATCGCTACGTAAACCACCACAAAGATGAATAGAATACCAATATACGGCAGGCATTCAATCAGTCCCCATCCTTTCAGATATATCCCTCTGAACGCTATCAGGGAAAAAGTCAGGGGTAATGCGTTTGAGATAATTTGATAAACAAGTGGCATTGTGAATATCGGATACATGAAACCGCTCAGGAGAAGTCCGGGCATCGCGAGCGACACAGATGCCTGTGTTGCCTGAAGTGTATTTTGAGATATGACACTCAAAAACAAACCACCGGCAAGCATACTCAGAGAAAAGACAGCCGCGACAATAATGAGCGCGAATACACTGCCTCCAACACCAATTCCAAATGTTAAATATCCGGCAAGAGCAATCAGAGTTCCGATAACCATTGCCACGACACCAAACGGAAGAAGCTTTCCCACGATTACCTCGAGACGAGTTACCGGCGTAACAAACAGCTGCTCCAATGTACCGCTCTCTAATTCCTTGACCATCGCAAGCGCGGTAATTACAAGCGTAAGAAAGGCGAGAATATAAGCTAAAAGCCCCGGCACCATGTATTTTTCCGTGGATAAATCCTCGTTGTAGAGAATGCGAAGGCGGATATCCAGAGGTTGTACCATTTTAAGAGATGTGTTTTCAGCTATTTTATCGAGATAGAAATCTCCTGTCATCGCCTGGAAATATCCTGTCAGGTTGCGCGCCAGATTGGGGTCGGTGCCGTCTATTAATAGCTGAATCTGCGTTTGTTCCCTGCGAATAAATGAATCTGTGAAATCAGTCGGCAGGACAGCGATAGCGTATATCCCGCCAGCAGACAGCGCTTTTTCGGCATCACCAAGCGACATGAAATCTTTTATCCTGAATTGCTCACTTGTGGCAAACCTGTTTCTTAATTCACGCGACATCTCACTGTTATCAGTGTCAATCCATCCGACTGGCAGGTTGTGAAGGTCGTTCTGTACTGCGAAAGTGAAAAGGATTAACTGTAGAATCGGGATAAGAGCCATCACTATCATGGTTCGACGGTCTCGAAACAGTTCGATAAACTCTTTGCGGATGATTGCGCCAAAACGTCGGGATGATATCATCGCGCATCACCGCTTTTCATTATCGATGTGAAAACATCCTCCATGCTCGGTAAATCAAGAGTTAATTTAAACGCCAATCCCTTGTCTTTGAGGATTGATTTCAACTCACGCAGTTTATCTTCAGATTCCAATGTGGTTTCATATTTATTAGCAACAAGTTTTAAATTGAATCGTGAAATAATGCCATCAGGAAGTATTGTGCCATTTGCCGTACCAGTGTATTCGACCACCACAGGCAAGCCACCGGCTGTTTTAATTTTTAAATTTCTGGTTGAACCGAGCGCGATAATAGCGCCATCGTTGATTAATCCGATTCTCTCGCAGTGTTCGACCTCATCCATGTAATGCGTTGTAACAAAAATCGCGACACCTGATGCCGACAGGCCATAAATCCAATCCCAGAATACGCGGCGTTGTGACGGGTCAACGCCCGCGGTGGGTTCATCAAGAAAAAGAATACCGGGTTTGTGAATGTAACTTACTCCAAGCGCGAGTCGCTGCCTTACTCCCGCCGGAAGATCTCTGGCAAGTTTGTTTTCATATTCATCAAGGTCGAGCCTGCTTATTGTTTCTGAAATCCTTGTATTCATTTCATTGATGGGGATTTCATAGACATCGGAATAGAATCGAAGATTTTCTATCACAGTCAGATTTTGGTAAAGGCTGAATTTCTGCGACATGTATCCAATATGGCGCCTTACACCATCCGGATTTTGGGAAACGTCAATGCCGGCGACAACTCCCTCACCGCTGGATGGCATCATAAGTCCGGTAAGCATCTTGATTGTGGTGGATTTCCCGCTGCCGTTCGGACCAAGGAAAC
The DNA here is from genome assembly GCA_965369605.1 of uncultured bacterium. Classification (GTDB taxonomy): domain Bacteria; phylum JAJVIF01; class JAJVIF01; order JAGGVT01; family JAGGVT01; genus JAGGVT01. Next base: position 2,875 of record CBDURE010000079.1, on the reverse strand, counting down.
CGAAAATTTCCCCCTGCGCGACATCGAAACTGACATTATCAACAGCTGTGAAATCGCCGAATTTCCTTGTCAGATTCCTTGCCAGTATCGCTGGTGCGCGGTTATCCGAGGACATTCTCTTCCTCCCGCCCAAGATGCACAAAAACATCCTCCAGCTCAGGCTGGATTTCATCCCAGCTTATATCTGTGAATTGCGGTTGGAGTTCCCGATTGAAAAACCTGTCAAGGCTTTGCAGATCGGATTCACCAGCGGCATGAATACTGTCGCCGAAGAAATTAACATGGATGAAATTCCCGCTGCCTGCCAGAAAAGACCGCAATTCTCGAAGTCTTTCCGTTTTGAACTGGATTAATCTCAATGGATAACCTGCCAGTATTCGCTTCACTGAATCATTGGCGAATATGCGGCCATCGCGAAGGTATGTTACTCTCTCGCATCGTTGCGCCTCATCCATGTAGGTTGTCGCGACAACAACCATGATTCCCTGTTCTACAAGTGAATTTAGAATCTCCCAGAATTCCTGCCTGCTGATAGGATCAACACCAGCGCCCGGTTCATCGAGAATTAGCAGTTTCGGTTCATGAATCAGGCACGCGCAAAGGGCGAGTTTCTGTTTCATACCGCCAGACAGTTTCCCCGCAAGCCTGTTCTCAAACTTATCAAGGCTTGCGAATTCAAGTAGTTTTGGCATCCTGAGAGAAATTTCTTTTTGAGTTACACCGAAAAGTTCAGCAAAAAATATCAGGTTTTCGCGTACGGATAAATCCTGATAAAGGCCGAATATCTGGGGCATATATCCGATATGTCTTTTTGCATGATTGCTTTCACGCGGATAGTTCGAACCAAGCACAGTTACATCGCCATCGAAAGACATCACACCCGCGATTATTCGCATCAACGTTGTCTTGCCTGCGCCATCGGGGCCTACAATCCCAAATGGGCCTGTTCCGGTGAATTCAAGCGAGATGTTATCAAGCGCCCTGTTGGCTCCAAATGTTTTTGTGAGATTTTCTACTTTGATTTCGTTATTGCCAATTACCAATCAGTCCGCCCCCTTGAGATTCAAGTACGCGTCGCCTTCCATTCCGGTTTTAACAAGCTGCGCATCATCGATTATATCCAGCCTGACCTCGTAAACCTGCCTGACTCGTTCCTTCTTGATTTGTACATTCTTGGGAGTAAATTCAGCTTCCTCTGATATATAGCTGACTCTACCGGCAAATTCACGTTCGGGATAAGCATCCAGCCTGATTGGCAGTTCATCGCCGTGTTTAATAGTGCCAAGATATGTGGCAGGGACATAAATACGCATCCATTTTTCACCGGGCTTTATTATGGTGACAATCGCTGTTCCCATCGATACAAGTTCGCCGGCTTCGATATGTTTCCGTGTGATTATTCCATCAACCGGGGACGATATCGTATAATCCGCGACTCGTGTCCGAACCAGATCGATTTTACTCCGCAGCGCATCGCATCTGCTGTTAAGAGCATCTATCTCCCTGCGCTTAAGTTCTATTTCATCCAGAGCAGCGATGGCATCCTGATGATTCAACCGCGCGATTTCAGCGTTTTGTTCAGCCTGACCAAGTTTCTGGGCATCAAAGCCCCTTTCGAGTTTCCGGTATGTTTCCTCTCTTATCTGGCATTCCTTCTGAGCCGCATTAAAAGCTTTCTCAGCTTTTTCAAACTCGTTTTCAGATATCACGACTTTTTCAAACAGGCTTTTGAAAAGATAGAAATCACTCTGAGCGAAATCAAGATTCCTTTGCGCGAGTTCCATTGCAAATCTTGCCGATTCGACATCCTCAACCGGGTAACCATCAAGGATATCATCAAGCTGCTGGTGGGCGATATTCACTCCCGCCTGAGCTTTCTTCACATTACGCTCAACCGAATTTTCAAAAAGAACAAGCGCATTCTCAGCTCGTACAATATCAGTTTCCAGCGCAACCAGTTCCGAAACGGATGCATCAAGTTCCAGTTGGGCTTTTTGTGGATCGAGTTGCGCGATTACATCCCCCACTCCGATCCCGTGCCCCTCAATTATATTGATTTCATCAATCTGCCCAACAGCCTCTGAACGAATAATCACCTTCCGCCCCTCGATGAATCCTGACAACACCATGACATTGGCATCCTGCGTGCCGCTCATTACGCGCCATACGAGAACAACTGCAACAATTAGAACAATAACAACAGCCACAATAACAACAGCCTCAATCGGTTTGTTTTTCATTTTCGCGCCTCCCCTGAAATGAGTGCTTTTATTTTCTTAATTAAAACAAGAAATTGCTTTCTTTCCTCGATGTTCAGCCCAGCGACAACCGGATGCCAGACATTCTGCACATGCTTCTCGAATTCCGCTCCGGCTTTCCTGCCTTTTTCAGTCAGCTTGACAGTTACAACCCGTCTGTCATTCGGATCATCACCGCGTACCACAAGTTCCCTTTCCACCAGGCGATTGGCAATTCCTGTCGCGGTTGGCATTGTCGCTGAAATTCGTTTTGCGATATCGCTCATTCGAAGGCCGTCCGGGTTGTCCCTGAGCATCATAATCACCGAAACCAGCGGTGGTGTAAGTTCCCCACTGTCGAACATGGAGAATCTGATACGGGTGAACATCATCGGCGGGATTTCCGCGACTTCCCGTACGAGTTCCTTTATGTCCGGTTCTTTTGATTTGTTTTTTTTCATTTGATTTGTCCTGTTTAGTATGTTGACTAAATTTTTATACCTTTGCAGCATATGTATATCTATGCAGCACCACGCTAAAGCGTGGTGTTATTGATTTTGTTTTAACTATGGGTGACATGTTGGAAGTTACGCATTTCACCCACAAATCACAAAAAGACGTGATGTGTGGGCGGCACC
>CBDURE010000078.1:0-16560 GCA_965369605.1 uncultured bacterium | reverse complement strand
TCAAACGGATTGTTCATCACAATTCACGCTATTGGTAAACAGAAATAGTTTCTTCGAAGTAATCCACAAGAACAGGTTTAAGCATCAGGAAATTCTCGATGATGATATCGCCGTATTGAGTCATGAACGATTCGGGATGAAATTGCACACCGCAAATCGGAAAAAACATGTGCTGGATTCCCATGATAACGCCATCATCCGAGTGTGCCAGAATTTCAAGATGATTTGAGTTAGTTTCGATTTTCAGTGAATGATATCTCGCCGCTTTAAACGGGGATGGGATGTTTGAAAAAATTCCATCGCTGGAATGGTTAATCGTTGAAACTTTCCCATGCAGCGGATTGTCGGCTCTTACGGTTATTCCGCCAAACACCTCGTTTATAACCTGCATGCCGAGGCATACTCCCAGAATTGGCACTCGAGTACCGAATCGCCGTATAACATCCCCACAGATTCCAGCGTCATCAGGCGTTTTCGGGCCGGGTGAGATGCAGATATAATCAGGATTCATTGACTGGATGTCATCCGTATCGATTTCATCGTTGCGATAAACGCGCACATCCAGACAATATCTGCTGAATAATTGCGCAAGGTTATAGGTGAAGGAATCGTAGTTGTCGATGATTATTAATTTCATCGTGTCTCCCATATAAATGAAGCCATCCAGATTCAGCGAGTCTGGATGGCTTCACGCCTGACATAACTCGGGTTATTTATGCCATAAATTTAGGATTTGTCAATAGGTTTTACTTGGAAATAATGCTTAAAAAGGCTGAACGCTTTGTGCGCCGGCTGGAACTCGACTTTCGACATTTCAGGCTGCCCAAATACTATTAAACAGGGTGCCGCCCATACAGCTGTCTCGGCTTTATGGGTGAAATTGCATGACTTCGCAGTAATCACCCACATATCACAAAAAGACGTGATGTTTGGGCGGCACCCGAGAGTTATCAGAAAATCATAATTATTACATGCAATCACAAGGTCTCAATCTTTGTTTACAGATGTTTGCTTGTCGAAGATGAAACATATCGCGTTGCCGGTTTTCGCGCTTTCAGCTTTCGCGATTTTGATTCCGCCATCCGGGGTTTCAAATGCGAGCGTTTCGATTCCCACCTCGCTTGGATAGTTCTCCATATCAACGATGTCGATTTTAGCACAGTCGCGAATCATCATCTCGTTTGCGAGAGCGATATCAAAACCGGATGCTGAAAATGCGAGGATGTTAACAGACATTTCCTTGATTGATTTTTCGGTTTCCTTAACAGCCCCAACAGTAATATAGACCTTGTCCGCGCCAACATGGGTCTGTGCTTTTGTCGCGATTAATCTGTTCAATGCCGCATTTGGAGTTAGCACCAGAACTCTCCTGAATCCCTTCTGCATGAGATCCTCGTACACATCACCGGAAAGCCCATTTTCACACACACTCCATGAACATTCGCGCCTTGCCCTGTTGCATTTATCCGGATTGCTGTCCACAATAACAACGGGAACATACTTTAGCAGCAACAGAGCAAGCTGCCGCGCAAATTCGCTGTATCCCACTATTATTATTCCCGTGCGTGTATCCGCAAGCGAGACTTTCATAAGACGGGCAAGCGGTTTACCGAAAAGGGATGCGAATCCGCCTGAGATGAAGATCACAATGAAAGTAAGCAGTAAAATATCGGTCGATTCATTTGATGGTTCCGCGAGAACGAAACTGTAATATGACGCCATAGCCGCCGCGATTATTCCACGAGGACCCATTAATCCGACATAAAGCCTCTCGGCAAATGAAAGCGGGGTTTTCCAAAGCGCGAGTAAAACAGCGACTGGCCTTATTACGAAAATGATAATAACTGATGCTGCAATCAAAGTAACCCAGGATGCGTCAACTGTGCGAAGGTTTATCTGGGCGGAAAGAAGCACGAACAAAAACGCGACTATCAGCCTTGTGATTTGTTCCTTGAAATGCTTGATGCCCTCAAGACCGCTGAGAGGATATCGCGCAAGCACCAGTCCAGCAACCGCAGCGGCTACCACGCCTGAGGAGTCAGACACAATATTCGAAAGAAAGAAAACTCCAATCGCGCTGGCTAAAACAAGCATTTGCGGAAGGCCGGGGTCGCCCATTCTGTTTGTCCATGGAATGATGAATCTTCCAAGAAGGAATCCGGCAACAATGCCGATAATCACTCCTGCGGCAAGGCGGTTAATAAATATCAGCGGCAATAATCCAGCCTCTGATGGAGCAAACACGCCCTCCAGCACAACTCCGGCGAGAATAACACCTATGCAGTCCGCCCATACAGATTCCCATCTGAACAGTTTGTCCACTCTTTTATTAAGAGCAACGTTTCTTAGGAGCGGCCCTATTACTGTCGGACCTGTTACAACGATAATCGCGCCGAACAATGCCGCTGAAACCCACGGCAAACCGACAAAGTATTTCGCAACCAACATCGCCGTTACGCCTGTAAACGGCAGTACGAGAAATAACATTCGATTGATTGCGAGTGAATCAGCTTTCAGTCCTGAAATTGGAAGAGCGAGTCCAGCCTCAAAGATAATAATCGCCACCGCAATCTCGATGAATGGCATCATGATTCCTTCGAGAGCGTCAGGCTGAATCCAGTTAAGGAATGTTGGGCCGGCGAAAATGCCCAGTATCATTAAGAAGAGGAGTGAAGGAACTCTGAAACATCGCCCAAGAAGCAATCCAACCATACCGAGTATGGTGCTTATCGCTATTGATTGTAGAACCAGGTTTTCCAATTTTGTTTGCCTTGTATAAAATCTAAAGCATCGAAAGATAAATAATATCAGATTTTTATAAACGAATTGACAAAATACACAAATGGTGGTAATATACTACTAGTCAGATAGGATTTGTATTATATAGAGATGTTCATATCTAAAAAAAGCATATACGCAATGAGAGTCCTTCCGCACCTTGCACGGTCATACGGCAAGAAACCGCTTTCCGTTGCCTATCTGGCAGAAAAGGAGAACATTTCAGCTAAATATCTTGAACAGATATTATCGACGCTCAGAAAAACCGGATTTCTTATAAGTGAACGCGGCAAGGATGGCGGTTATCTGCTTCGAGTCCCGCCTGATGAGATTTCACTTGGCGATATCATACGAACATTCGATGGCCCTCTCGCGCCTATTCCATGCGCGAGTCGAACCGCGCCGCATCGTGATAATGACTGCCCCTACCCCTTTGAAACATGCTGGTTAAGGCGTCTCATGCTGAGAGTGCGGGATAATGTTTCCGATGTTCTCGATAAGGAATCGCTTGCGGAAATGACAGTTGAAGCGATGGGGAATAACAAGAAGAAAATAAAATGATTGTTGTGATAAATGTTTTTTTTTGAGCAATATACCCCTTATGCTATAGGATATAAGGGATTATAGATTGATTAATGTACGGATATTCATAATTAATCCAGAAGGATGAAATGAGTCATGTTGAGTGAAAAACACATACGAACCATTTGGAAAATTGGAATTGTACTGGCAGGCATTGCTCTAATTATTGTTACCTTCAGTGACAGCAAATCCCTTGTGCCGGAGGCAAAATACCTTTTTGTCGTTTTGCTGCTTATGTCATTTTTTGCCGAATATATCGATTCATCGCTCGGAATGGGCTACGGCACAACGCTTACTCCCCTGTTGATGCTTATGGGATTTTCGCCGCTTCATATCGTACCGGCAGTGCTTTTATCGGAATCGATATCGGGCATTTCCGCCGGATTGCTTCACCACAGTTTTGGCAATGTTGATTTGAAACCGGGAACATCGAGTTTTAAGACGATGATTGTACTCGCCGCGTGTTCAATCGTCGGGACAGTTATCGCGGTTCTGATTGCTGTCAGCCTGCCGAAATTCTATGTCAAACTTTATATTGGAGTAATGATTCTTCTCATTGGCGTATTCATACTGTTCGGGAAGCATTACGCCGGACGATTTTCACTTAAGAAAATTATCGCTCTTGGAACGGTCGCCGCGTTTAACAAGGGCATATCCGGGGGAGGATACGGGCCTCTCGTTACAGGCGGACAGGTTATTTCAGGCGTACCGGAGAAAAACGCGATTGGGATAACATCATTCGCTGAGGGTATTGTCTGCGTTGTCGGATTTATTCTCTATATCAGCCTCAATGGTTTACCGCAGTGGCACCTTGCTGTTCCGCTAGTAATCGGCGCAATGCTCTCCGTACCAGCAGCGACATTGACCGTTAAAATACTGCCAGCGGATCTTATCCGTAAATCGATAGGATATGTAACGGCGTTCCTCGGCATTTTGACGCTGATTAAGATTATGTGAGATTATTGTGGTGCTGGCATCCTGGTCTATTGAAAAAGCCCTTGAATACAATGAATGGTTAAATATCGTAGGGGCAACCCCCCGTGGTTGCCCTGTATTTATGTCCAACCTCAGGGCAGGCACAGGGGCCTGCCCCTACTCATGATTCAATTCCCCTATCTTTATGCTATAATATCCAAAGTGATATTACACTCGCTTTAGTGCATTAATACTGCTATTCTCGCATCATCTCAAGGAGAACCGTTATGAGATTCGTGCTCTTTTTCTGGGCTTTGATAATTTGTTTTGCATTTCCGGGATGTTCATCCGCTGTAAATAATCCAACCGAGATGGCGTTTATAACACACGCGCCGTCAGATGGATTCGCAGCGATGGGATTGTTCACTCTTCATCTGGACAAAAACAATACAAGTGCAGAATTAAATCCTCTAAGATTATCCGCGATAACTGACACGCTTGAGGTTGTTGATATAACCAACTTTCTTCAACTTTCACCATGCAGGGATTGTGTGAAAATATCCGGTGTCGGGCTGGACTCGGATAACAATCTTGTTGTGGCCATTGGAATCAAACATCCTTTCGATGCAGGTGACGATTCAGAACCTATCACCGGCAAAAACAGGGGCGATTTGCATGTGTTTAACGTCGAGGGCATTGTGGCATCGCGGGATGATTCAACCACCGGTTTTTCTGAACTGGGGATGAATATAGCATCCGCAAAGCTGCTTAATGCCTCAGGTTACACAGGATATCTCGATGCCGCTCTGGATAATGATGTATTTCAGACAAACGCGAACCTGCATCCGTATATCCTTCACTTTGCAGATTACAGCGCGGGTAATTTCGATACGGCGAATCCAATGGGGTTTGAGTCTGTAACTGTTCCCCCACCAAGTGGAAACCTTGTAATGGCGATGGGTTGTGATTATAGCTACCGGGACTATGTTTTTTATCTGCCTGAAAACGAAATGACTTTCACTTTCGCAGTTGGATGCTCATACGGAGTCAGCGCTGCCAATTATCTTGACAGGTTTACGCCTGAATACCGAATTCCACAGCATTTGAAAAAAGCTGCCAGCGAGATTTTCGTTCCACAACCGACTGAAACGCTTAAGGAGTTAAATCCAACTCAGGAGGTAACACTTCAGATTGAGGTCGTTGACCCATCACATGGCGTAACAGTTGGGCCATCGCGGGACATGATGATGTTCGATTCATCCGTAGAGACTATTGAAATTGAGATTCCGGGGATTCTGAGTGGGACGATGTCGCAATCGGGCAGTTTGGCTGTTTCAGGTTCAGGACACAGCGCTGATGATCCGTTGTTATATGAATTCACTTTCGCGAATGACTTATCAGCTGAAGTCGGGATATATCCCGGACTTGTCAAAGTAACTGACGCTTATCCTACGGGTTCGAACCTTTCGTATCACGTTTACGGCAAAGACGGAATCAAGCGTGTTCCTCCGGGAACTCCTCAAACTGATGGCGCTTTTGAAATGGATGAATTTACCGCTTACGCCTGTTTTGAAATAGAGGTTGAGCTGGGGCAGGCAAACGAACCCACAATCTATGATGTCGGTCCGGGACACCCCTATCTCGACCCGTCCGCGGTTCCGTGGGAATCGATTGAAGCAAACAGCCTTGTCAGGATTCACTGGCGCGATGAGCCATACGCGGACAAATGGGTAATCGCAAGAGCTGGAACATCCAGTGAACCGATAATTATCAGGGGGATTCTGGATGCAGGACGTCGCCCCATTATCACAGGGGAAAATGCCAAAACGCGCCAGGAACTTAACTACTGGAATGAGGTAAGGTCGGTTATTAAAGTTGGCGGTTCAAGCTATCCGAGCGATTTCCCAACGTACATAACAATTGAAAATCTGGATATACGAAGCGGTCATCCCAACTATTCATTTACAGATGATCATGGCAACACTGACACTTACGCCGATAACGCCGCGTCAGTGCATATCGAGATGGGTGATCATATCACGCTTCGTAACTGCATTTTTCATGATAGCGGTAATGGACTTTTTGTCGGGAATCAGTCATCGGATGTGCTTATCGACGGCAACTACATTCACGATAACGGCTGCACAGGCAGCATGTACGAACATAACAGCTATACAGAAGCGCTGGGAATTACATTTCAATTCAATCATTATGGCCCTCTCAAGCCGGGTTCAGAGGGTAATAATCTGAAAGACCGGTCAGCTGGAACTGTGATTAGATATAACTGGATTGAAACGGGCAGCAGAATGTGCGATCTCGTTGAAAGCCACAATAGCCTTCTAATCGATGATCCGCGCTATCGTGAAACTTTCGTTTACGGCAATGTGCTTATTAAAACAGACCTTCATGGAAACGGTGGGATTATTCATTACGGAGGCGATTCGGGAACCACAGCTGACTATCGCAAGGGGACTCTCTGGTGCTTTAACAATACTGTTGTTTCATATCGCTCCACTCGAACAATGCTTTTTCAATTGTCCACTAACGATGAAAATGTTGAGTGCTTCAACAATATTTGCTATGACACCGCGGGAGGAGACCATTTCTATATCATGGGTGATTATGGGATTGTTGATTTATACAACAACTGGCTGCAGGCTGGATGGCATGAAGTAAACGGTACATTGCAGGGTACTATAAATGTCTGGGATAACATTGAGGGAACTAATCCGTTGTTTGTGGATTTCGTATCAGAGGATTTTCATATCGAAAGCGGTTCGGCATGTAGAAATTCCGCGATTGATCTGCCCGGGGCAATTCTTCCTGACCATGATTTGGTTTATCAATACTTGAAACACCTGGGAAATGAATTGCGCCCCGATGATAGCGATTTGGATATCGGAGCGTTTGAGAATTAACCTTTAATTCTTTGAGACATCTGCAAAAAGAAGAAATGATGCTAGCTTTTATAAGCGAAAAAGAATGGATTCCGGGTCAAGCCCGGAATGACAATAGCTTGCCCTATGAATAACAGTAGTTTGTCCTAAGAACTACAGTAATTTATCCTTTGAATGACAGCAATTTACCCTATGAATGACAGCAATTTATCCTATGAACTACAGTGATTTACCCTGTGAATGACAGTAATTTATCCTGTGAATGACAGTGATTTATCCTGTGAATAACAGTAATTTATCCTGTGAATGACAGTAATTTGTCCTGTGAATGACAGTAATTTGTCCTGTGAATGACAGTGATTTGTCCTGTGAATGACAGTAATTTATCCTGTGAATGACAGCAATTTACCCTGTGAATGACAGTAATTTATCCTGTGAATGACAGTAATTTACCCTGTGAATGACAGCAATTTATCCTATGAACTACAGTGATTTGTCATTCCGGGCTTGACCCGGAATCCATTTTATTCAGAGGTCGCTCTCTGATATAGATTTAGTTTGCGCTTTTCTCAGATAGAATTTCTGATTGTTGTATGTTGTCTCTATCAGTTTATCCTGCTCGATTAATGATGAAATCACATGCCATTCGGCACCTGCGGCTGATAGAAACTCCTGAACTGCATCCTCGCGCATCGGATGAACTGATGTAATGCTGAGAATGTCATCCTCAACTATTCCAGTTGAAGCAAACTCATTGCCTTCATATCCAATCAGATACTCAACATTTTCAATTCTGCTTTTAAACGTTTGGTAGAACATGTTTATTACATCTTCCGTTGGCAACTGAACTGATTTCTCCCATGCTGGCCTGATGGGGATTGAAATATAGGAACATGCAGGTTTTAGTTTTTCCAGAAATTCCGCGACACCTTCAGCATTTTCGGATGAGTCATTAATCCCTTTTACAAGCATTGTTTCAGTAATCAGCCTTCCATTATAATCCGCTGCAAATTCGAGGACTCCATCAAGTATCTTTTCCAGATTGAGTTTTCCATGCGGCCTGTTTATTTCTTTCCACGTCTTTTCATCGGTGGAGTCAATTTTCAGTGAAACACAATCCGCTTTGCTGAAATCATTCCTGACATCATCACGCCAAATTAGAGATGAATTGCTGATTATCGCTATCTTGATTTTTAGTTCCTGAAGCATTTCAATTTCAGCGCCAAGATTTACCTCAAGCGATGTTTCCCCATTTGGAACGAAAGTGAGGTAATCAATTATTTCTCCCGCTTTCCCTGCTTCATTCACCTTGTTTTTTACATTGTCGAATATTTCCTGAGGTTTGCAAAAACTCATCCTCTCAATTCTCATCTCAGTTGTTCTTCCCACCTGGCAATATATGCAGGCATACGAACATACCTTTGGCGGTATGTTGTTAATGCCGAGACTTCGTCCCAATCTTCTTGATGGTACAGGCCCAAAAGCAAACACAAACCCAACCTCCAGTGTAGTTTCATATTAGAAAGTAAAAGTAACTATAAATCACAATGGAACGAATGCAAAACGGGATTTACTATTGGAAGCTGTAAAAAAGGACGTTCCCTGGTCGGAGCGTTTGAATTTGAATAGAAACTGGAATTGATCAACTCAGCAGCCATTCAAACAAGGCGAAGTCCTTTTTGTGGCGAGTACCTACGGTTGATTTATAAAGATTAATCGCCGGTTCATTGTCGGTGTCAGCGATTACAAATATTTTCTTGCATTGATTCGGATTAAACTCATTCCTTAGTTCGTTAAGCATCGAACGCGCGACATCGTTACGCCTGTACTTTTCAAGTACCTCGATTTCATAAATGAACACCATCGGATTCCCGCCATCAAGCCTGCTCAATTGATAAGCGAGCATGTATCCAATCGTCATATTCTCCAGTTTAGCCACGAAAATAATGTTATTTTTATCCGCTAGAAAACCATCGATTTCATGGTTTTCAGGTTTTTTAAGTTTAAACTTCTTGGCGACATTCATGGCGATTTCTTCATCGCCTGATTTCAACCTGAAGATTCTCATTACATTCTCCGTATTATTGATATCATTTTTCCCACTTATCGTATATCAAATTGATGTTTTGAGCAACCATATAATGTTTCTATTATTCGTCACTTTTGAGAAGTTCACCAATGAACATGCTGGAATTTTTCACAAAAAAGACGGTTGGCAGGTCGCGAGCGAGTTCCTCCATCCGCTTTGAGTATTCCATCTCCTCACCCTTTTTTGGAGTAGCAAGCCCGAAGAAAACAGCATCGGCGTTTAAGCTTTCCTGATGGATAAAATCAGTTACGCTTTGCCCCTCCGGCTTGATCATGACATGCGGTTCAGCATCAATACGAATTTCGCTGATTAGTTTTTTAAGATTTCTTTCGATGCTATCCTTCATGACATGGTCGGGAGCAATGCTCATGACCTGCACATGCGCGCCGTGCCATTCAGGATTCCTTTTCAGGAGGTATGCAAGAAGCAGCATTAAATCACCGTTGTACTGCATGCCTCGCCACCAGACAAGAATCTTTCGATGAGCGCTATCTTTCGATGAATAATGCCCTGATTGCGCTCGTCCGATTATTAATGATTTCTTGAGATGCTCCAATCGATGCATAACACGCAGAAACTCAACGAGAAGTTCCCTGTTTTTAGGCAAACCGAGCATTACAGTATTGCTCTGCAGTCCAGCCATGCCGTTTGCCTGCGAGACATTTGTAATTCCCTCGACAATATCATGGACAACGTTCACCTCCGCAAATACAACAAGATGCTCCTTGTCCATTATATTTTGGATTTTGGTTCTCTTATTAATAAGGTCAAGATTATCGCTTAGAAGGTCGGCGACAATAAGTTCACATACCGTAACAACTCCCCTTCCATGACTGAACCAGTCGCCAAAACGAATAAGGTCAATCTGTTTAATTGGGTCAGATACAAAAACCAGGACATGCGGACGCCAGTTTCTCGCGCTCATGGGATGGCTTTTCAATCGAAGCAACGCCCATCTAATCAAACTCTCAAAGACACCGCGACGCGCGTCCCCCCATCGCCTTGTTCGCTCCCTTCGTGAGAAGAATGACCAGAGTAGAAGTTCCGACAATATTGCGATCATTCCAAAAAGAGGATTTATAAGGAACATCGCGACAAAACATCCAACTCCGCCAACCAAACTGATAATCCACGGCACCCTTAGTTTGGGCCGCCATGATGTGTCCCCGCTTATAGTCTCAATCGCGGCGACTATGTTCAATGTGCCGTATATTGTGAGAAAGAACATTGTCGCGACAGGAGCGACAGCGTTTAGGTTTCCAAGCAAGACCGCGGCAAGTGCAATTGCAATACTGACTATAAATCCGGGAGCGAGTTCAAATATTCCTCCTTTTTTCCCGCGAAGAAATCCCGGCAACAGGCCATCCTTTGCTAGAGCCTGAAGAGTTCTCGGTGCGCCAAGCATTGAACCTACAGCGGATGAGAAAATAGCTCCCCACAAACCGGGTAGTATCAGCCATATTCCCAAAGGCGCAATCTTTGCCCAGATCATCGGATTGGTTCTAAGTTCCTCCGGGCTTGCTCCCATAGCAAGAAAAACAGGAAGAAACATATAGATTACAAAACCCGTTAATACAGCAAGAAGCGCTCCCAGAGGAATTGCCCGTCCCGGGTTTTTAAGATCGCCGGACAAACCCAACCCAGCCATAACGCCGGTAACAGCGGGGAAGAAAACCGCGAATCCATGCCAGAACGTTATTTCACCGGATGGCGGTAAAACCGGCAATTGAGTGGCGGATGATTTCATTATCGCTCCGATGACAAGAGCGATAATCGATACGCCAATGAAAACCATAACGGGAATCTGCGCTTTTAATGCATAACTCGCGCCAATAAATGAGAGACCGGCGACAACAAGAATTATTATAAACGCTGCAATTTGCACCGGAACATCAGGCATTACAAGCCGCAGCGACTCGGCGAGTCCGAAAGCGTACAGTGTTACTGAAAATGCCTGTGAGAGAAAAAGCGGAAAGCCAATCGCGCCGCCCAGTTCAATTCCAAGGCTGCGCGAGATTATATAGTACGCTCCCCCTACTCCGACACGAATGTTAGTCGCAACGGATGAAAATGACAGCGTTGTGATAAGTGTGATTGCGTTCGCTATCACAACAATAATCAGGGCGAGGCTGATTCCCAGATGTCCGACAAGCCATCCCGACCTGAGATACATAATCGCGCCCAGAATGGTCAGAACTGTCGGAGTATAAACCCCGAGAAAAGTACTGAGTTTTCTGTTGCTGTCGTTTTTCATCGCTCTATCTGACAGAAGAAATTCTTACATAGTCATTATCGACAAAATGTGTGTTCTTCTGTGATGCAGTAAATATCATAATCCGGTTTTAGCTAGTCGTCCCTGAAAAACCATGTTTTAAATTACTGCGTTTTATATAAATATCTTTTCCTGGGAGCGCTGGTCTCTGACCGGCACCTGAACGGGCTAATTAAAATGTAACATCGGGAATTTTACAAACATGGTTGATTAATTCAACGCCTATCTTTTGGTATTTCGTTTGTTGGACAAGCTCAATTGATTTCTATTAACCTAACACAGGTGCCGGTCAGAGACCAGCGCTCCCAGGTTCAGCTTTTACCGCTACCACAAAATCACAATGATTTGAGTCTTTTTTAATAATCCTTGCTATTTCAACTAACTAGTTTTTTCTCGCAATTCCTATAAACAGTGATTTTCTGAACGTTTTCAGGAACGACTAGCTATTTTGGCTTGACACGAAGTTTCAATTCAGCCGGGAACCAGGGCATGTTTCTAATTAGGTTCCTGTCGATATCCTTCATGGCATCACTGAGCTCACGCCATGAGACAATCGAAGGGTGTTCTTTTTTGCCAATGTCTTTATGTTTGCCATATTTCCATCCGGCAACCATTTTCTCTGCCATCCAACGGGCGTGTTCCATCTCAGCCATTATTTCAATCTGTTCATCAGTAAATGGTTTCAGTGTTTTTTCTTCGATATCCACTTCTTCAATCACAAAGCCAATCTCGTTGAGTTTCTGCACTATGTGATCGACATTCTGCCTGTTCGATTCCTTAAGCTCATCCGAAAGGTCATCCCAATCGACCATCGATTCAGGAGTCAGGATCAGCTGTGGCGGGTAATTCGTCCTGTATCTGCTGTGAATGTATTGTGCCAGTTTTTCACGAATCTCATCAGGCAGTTTCATTGTGCCTGTTCCAATAAACGCCGGCAGCATGTATCTGTTAGAGGGGAATATTTCAAGATTGTTCAAATCAGCAAGGAGGATTTCATCATCCTGCAATTCTGACGGCACCTTTGGCCTTTCCAGGACTACTACTTTTGCTCCAACTACAATCGCCATCGCTATCTCGAATGCTGAGAGTGAATTGCCGCCGATGCCAACCAATTTCACGGTTTTAGGGTCAATTCCCGCAGCGATAATGTCAATCCAGTACTGCAAAGACTGTAACGGATTGAATTCTGATGTTTGGGTTGTGATTATCTCCGAGTACCTGTCATCTATTTTAATGCCCCATTTGGGTTCAGTTGGAACATATCCAATTGTGTTAATTGCATTTGGATAGGTTTCCTGCAAATCACCGACAATTCCACTGATGCCTTGTTTGGTTCCACCGGAAATAACTGTGCCGTGATAATCCTTAAAAGCGTCAATGAGAAGGGCGCTGTATTTGTCGCGCTCATCGTCCTTCATCGAATTACACGAGCCAACAACGATTGCTACATCGCCTTTAATTATATTTTGTCCTTTTGACGCTGATTGCTTGATTTCATCTATTGTCTTGTCAGTTCCGCTTTTAAGAAACATTCCGATTTTAAACAGATAGTCAGCCCAATCATACAATGAACCAATTGCCAGTTTGATATGTTCAAGCGATTTCATGGATGTTTCAACCATAAACAAAGCAGTTGAAATTTCTATCGCTTTAAGATAAGCCATCATGCTCAGGTATGGCTGCCCGACAAGAAGATATAATTTGCCAAGGTCATAAAAAGCCCACGGATAGTTCGAACCGACCTCAGCCTGTTCCCAGCAGCGATTAATTGCGGAATTAATAGGCATGGACATCAGAGAAACAACAGTCGCATCGTTTCTCGATTTGATTTCGTACTCAAGGCAGTTGCCGAGAACATATGGGTCTCCCGGATCTATCTCAAGAGCTTTCTTGTAGAGCAGAAGCGTTTTATCCTCATCGATCCCTTTCCATGTTCCCGCGAGCGAAGATATGGCGTCAACGTCGGTTTCATCAAGTTCAATCGCTCGTTCGAGATACTCCTGGCCTTTTTTATATGCAGATGAATCAGTATCGCCCTTATTGAGTTTGCATACAGCTATTCCAAGATCTCTCAGAATTGGCTGATAAGAAGTGTCAACGTACTTTTCAAGCACATCAATCGCTTTCTGCCATTCGCCAATTGAAATCGCCAGTTTTCCTATCTTGCTGGCAATCATGAATTCTTCCGGTGAGTATTCGAGAATTAACTCGTGGGTATCAATTTCAGATTTTATCTGGTCAACTGTCATGTAGGAATCATAGCTAGCGGTGTATTTTCGAATCCTGTCGTTGATTCTTGTCAGCGATGAGTCAACGCTTTCAAGCAGCGCGGATACAACCGCTAGTTCACGGTTAATAATTTTCGGCAGTTTGAATGAGCCTTTGTATGCAAGGTCATGCGAATACTCAGCCCATCCATGTTCCAGCAGTGTCTTTATCTGAATCTCCGCCTTCATCGGTGTCTCATCATCCGGAAATAAGCTTTTGGGGATGTCAAATATTGAATTTTTCCAGGATGTGTTTCCGGGTTTAAGTTCAACGATATAATGAATCGAACGATATCCGAATTCATTAACTTTGAGACGTTCACTGACATCAAGGCTGTTTTTCCAGTCTATTTCAAAAAACTCCTTGATGAAATCGCAGACAGGTTCGATATAGTCACGCGTTGGGACAATGACACGCGCACCGCACAAGTCGGTAAATTCCTCAACTGGATTTTTCCTTGTCTCAGCTTTTTTAATCGCCTTTTTCGTGAAACTGGGTATCGTCTTAACTCTCGTCTGGATAATTGACATCGGAGCTGTCTTTTTCATCACTGACTTGAGAATCGCATGTAGAACCGTAGAGTATTCATCATAGCGCGGATAAACATCGGTGTATTCCTTCACCTGTTCCGCTACCCACTTTTTATCGATTTTTCCTTCTGACATTTAATTACATCCTCGTTTCGATTAGATTCCTTAGAAAATCGCACAAATCCATTTCAAGAGCAGTTTCCTGCCTGACCCATTTATAATCCATATGTTCCCGGCTCAATTTAACTTCGCCTGACACATAATCCCCAGCCATGACAAGATGGGCAATCCTGAAATCATCAGTTTCATCCTCAATCGCGCCAAACAGTGAGCTAATTATAACATTCAAACCCGTTTCCTCTGAAACCTCTCTTAGCAACCCAACCATGTATGTTTCTCCGGGGTCGAGTTTGCCTCCCGGCAGGTCCCACTTTCCTGGATTCCACTTGCTGGTATCCGAACGTTGTATGAAAAGCCATCGATTTTCGCTGTCGCGAACGAGTATTTTAGCTGAGAGTGAAAATGGTTTGTCTGACATATAACCTCCGTATACTTACAAAGACACCTTTATCAATTCATATATATATTCGGAATATTATATCAGGTTAGTTGATTTACGCATGATTGAATTTACAAAATTATTAGCAATGCTATAATGCATCGATTATTTTACAAGGAAAGGTACATACACATGATACGTTTTTCATCATTGATTTTGGCAGCGCTTTTTGCATTACTCCTTTTTGTCTCATGGGATTGCCATGAAACAAATAGCAAAACTTATGATCAACCCAAAGGGCAAAAAGAGATTTTTGAAATACAATCGGATACTGATTCCTTGAAGGATGGCACTGACAATCCTCTCATTTATAAGGGCGAGACACATCTCGCGAATATGATTCAGATAACAATGAAGGGGCAAAACGCGGAAGCGTATTTCAGTGCGGACAGCACCCGGCTAATCATGCAGGCGCATAAGGTAGAAGGTGAATGTGACCAGATCTTCATGATTGACCTGCAAACCGGCGAAGAAAAAATGGTCTCAACCGGTGGTGGCGTATGCGCCAGCAGTTTCTTCAGGCATCCAGATGATGACATGATTCTTTATTGCTCCACTCACCATCATAAAAAAGAATGCCCTGAAATGATTCCAATGGGAAAGGGGCTAATCCACTGGAAATTCCATCCTGAGATGGACATTTTTACTGCCAATCCAGACGGCAGCAATCTGAATCAGATAACGGACGCATGGGGATACGACGCTGAATCATCCTTTGCATTCGATGGCAGCAGCATTGTGTTTACTTCCCTGTCAACCGGAGATCCGGAAATCTGGACGATGGACATTGACGGTTCCAACAAAAAGCAACTGACTCACAGTCCGGGTTATGATGGCGGCCCGTTCTTCAGCTGGGATGGCACGAAAATAACATACAGAGCATATTATCCTGAAACTGATGAGGCAATGTCTGATTTCCAAACAACACTGAAAGAACAATTCGGGATTAAACCAATGCCCTTGCAGCTTTGGGTAATGGATTCGGACGGCGCAAACAAAATCCAGATTACAGATAACGGCGCGGTTAATTTCTGCCCGTTCTTCATGCCCGGTGATAACAAAATTATCTACACATCAGATCTGGGCAGTAAATCTCCAATGGGATTTAATCTGTGGATTGTCGACGCCGATGGCTCCAATCCTGAGCAGGTTACTTTCTACGAAGGTTTCGATGCTTTCCCGATGTTCAGCCGTGATGGTAAAAAACTCACTTTCACGTCAAGCCGAAACGGCAAAAGCCGTCGCGACATGAGCATTTTTATCTGCGATTGGGTGGATTAATAGGTTAGTTAGAAGGTTAGCAGGTTAGTAAGTTAGCAGGTTAGTAAGTTAGCAAGCAGATTAAAAATGTAGCCCGGGAATCCATTTCCCGGGAAAATGCATAGCGAACTCACGCAAAACCCCGGTGAAGGGACACCGGGTTACATGTTGCAAGTAGAAAAGCACTCGCCGGGAGCTTCGACACCCTTGCCGGAAAAACCGGAAGCTTCGGCACCCTTGCCGGAAAGCCGAGAGCTTCGGCACCCTTGCCGGAAAAACCGGAAGCTTCGGCACCCTTGCCGGAAAGCCGGGTGCATCAGCACCCCGTCGGTATAACTAGATCTCTTGAAAATACTCGGGTGCCGCCCACAAGCAGTTGAAATCGCTTGCGATTTCAACTGCTTGTGGGT
>CBDURE010000077.1:0-16563 GCA_965369605.1 uncultured bacterium | reverse complement strand
AGTGAAGAGCAAATCCTCCCTTTTGCACAAATGGGCTAACTTTATCGAGGAATACATCAGCGGGAAAAGTCGCTTTATTCACAGCCATTTGGAATGCGAAAGAGAAATCAGGGCTGTTCTGCAAATCCTCAAGCCTGGACTTTACCGCAGTGATATTCGTAAGCGATAATGTTGAAATCAACTCCTCAAGATAAAAAACCACTTTTTCCCGTCTTTCGACCAAAGTAATCGAGATGCTGTCGTTTGTAAGGATACGCCGGGGGATGGTTGGGAATCCGCCGCCGGGGCCAGTATCGAGGATTTTGACATTTTCCATTTCATTAATAAATGGCAGCGGGATCAGTGAATCGGCAAATAATTTAAAAGCAATATCCTCAGGAGTTTCCAAAGCGGTAAGATTAACCACCTGGTTGAATTTTAGCAGCAGGTTATAATGCGAACTGCACTTTTCAATTTGGTCCGGGGATAATTCCACGCATAGGATATCGCACGCCTGTTTAAGTGTTTCTATGAATGAGGGTTTTGGCATTATCGTATAATTGATAATGTTTCACGTGAAACAATTGAATCGAACAAATCAGATAGTTAAGATGCCTGAATTTGTTTCACGTGAAACAATTCCCGGGGTAATTCCTACTTTCTTACAGCGTCGTAAATCGGAAGAATCCTCTCGAGCATCTCAGCCATCCTGTCCAAAGCCAGCATGTTAGGGCCATCCGATAGGGCGGATGGCGGGAATGGGTGTGTCTCGATGAATAATCCGCTTGCTCCCGCGGCAATCGCAGCTTTCGAGAGAGTGAAAATGAACTCGCGCTGGCCTCCGGATGAGTCGCCCTGTCCGCCGGGTAACTGCACTGAATGGGTGGCGTCGAATACAACCGGATATCCGATCTGGCGCATCATCATAATCGAACGCATGTCAACAACCAGGTTGTTGTAGCCAAATGATACTCCCCGCTCGGTTAGAAGGATATTCTCATTGGATGCTGATTCGACCTTTTTCACTGCGTGAGCCATTAAATCAGGCGACAGAAATTGCCCCTTTTTGATATTAACCGCTTTACCTGTTAACCCGGCAGCGACAATCAGGTCGGTCTGGCGGCATAAAAACGCCGGAATCTGCAGACAGTCGGCAACCTCAGCCGCTTTTTCCACCTGGTTTAATTCGTGAATGTCAGTCAGAACCACGACCTTTTTCTCCTGCTTGAGCCTTTTTAGACTAGCAAGCCCCTCGTTTATGCCCGGACCCCGATATGAATTAATGGATGTCCGGTTGGCTTTGTCGTATGAAGCCTTAAATATATAAGGTATATCAAAAAGGGCGGCAATTTCCTTTACCTGCTCAGCGATCTCATAAATAATCGCCAGGCTCTCAATCGCGCAAGGGCCGGCAATCAGGAAAAACCGGTTATCGTCAAGAGTAAGATCACCAACTTGAACCGATTTAACCGGCGGCATTTCGAATATTTTGTTTAGCATGTTTATAACGACTTCCTTCTAAATGATATTATCGCGATAACGAGTAGAATTGATACATAAAGGACAGCGTACAACGCCCATCCGCACACTTGTGCCCATGTCTCCAGAATATTCTCATTTGGATCCATTATCGTTCCCGAGAATACGGGGTACAAATGGGGGATAATGTAGTATGTGAACATGACGGCATATCGCATGAAACCCTCCAGTGCGAGGGCTGGATCCATGAATAAATCCTGCAGTTTGGCGGATACATGTCCGCCCAGGAAGAAAATCAGCGAAATAATTCCAGCGGCAATGGGTGGAATCCGTGTTGTCAATGCCACCATCATTGCTATGAAGATTGCGTATTTCAACGGCAGCAGGAAAATCGCAGTGAGGAGATATTGGTCCACCTCTCCCTGCTTGATTGAAAAGAAGGTGAAAAGTTCCAGCCCCATAAGAAGCCAGCATATTGAGACAATGGCGAAAACGCCAAAGAATTTACCTAAAATGTATTGGTATCTCTGAACCGGTTTTGGGAGGATATAGAGAATAGCGCCGGTTGAGATTTCGTTGGGTATCATGAACAGCGTCAGAGCGAAAGCGATTATCAGCGTGAAAACCTCATTGAAAAACATCCCGCTCGCTTTTAAGTGCGATAGTGTTGCCAGAATGGAGGGTTCATTTCCAATCAGAATACCGCCGGGTGAATCGACGTTGACAAACTGCTGCTCACCCATGAATTTGTTTATCAATCCGATTGCCTGCTCGTTTGTCGTCAGGTAGCAGATTGCGCCAATCAAAGTTGAGCCAAGCACGAGAAACAGGACAAGCTCCAGTTTCCGGATTGATTCCAGAAAGGTGTTGTAGGCAATGGCAACGATCGCCATCATGTTTTTTGTGTCTCCTGCATAACTTCTGAGAACAAATCCTCTAACGTTTTTATATGTTTATTCACACTGACGATTTTTGCGCCAGCGGACATCAAAGCCGAGATTATTTCATCCGTAAATTCGGAAATATCAAGATATACAACAACACCTTCTGATATCCCCTCCACGTCCCATAAGCTTCCACTCAATCCGGGGATATCGTTTATAAGTTTTGAGGCGTTATCTTCTGAAATGTTGGACATCTGAATCTCGACGCTGTCATCAGTGCCCAGGAGTTCTTTCAGTACGCCGATTTTGATTAATCTGCCCTCGTGAATCATGCCTATTCTGTCGGCTACCAGCTCAACCTCGCTTAACTGATGCGAATTTAGGAAGACGGTTTTGCCGTCCTCTTTCAGGCGTAACATTATGGCGCGCAAATCCTGAATGCCAATCGGGTCAAGTCCGCTAGCCGGTTCATCGAAGAAAATCAGTTCAGGGTCGTTAATTAAAGCCTGCGCGATTCCGACCCTCTGGCGAAGCCCTTTCGAGAGGTGCTTTAATTGTTCTCGGGCTTTGTCTTTTAATCCGGCAAAATCAATTACCGCTTCAACTCTTTCGCTACGCCATTTGCGAGTGTTTCCGAAAAGTCGGGCGTGGAATCGCAGGACATCCTCCACTCGCAGAAAGGGATAAAGCCCGGACTCCTCAGGCAGGTATCCGATTCTTGAGCGAATGTTCCGGCTGGAGATTTGACCGCCAAGAATAGTCGATGTGCCTGATGATGGGAAAGTTAATCCGAGGAGCATTTTCATCGTTGTTGTTTTACCCGCGCCATTGACGCCGAGGAAAGCGAAAATCTCGCCGCTGTTGATTTCCAGATCGAGATTATCAACCGCGTTGAAAGGCTTTCCGCCCGTCCTGACATAGGTGCGGGTTAGATTGCTTGTCTGTATTACTACATCCGTCATAATATACCCGGACATACTGCTTATATAGCGCGTTTTAGCGCATGGTCCCGTTAAATAGCATCGCGAACTGGTGGAATTATAGATTAAAGAGATTTAATGCGCAACATGTTATGTTGTTGGCGCGTGTGAGAATTCGGGGTTACGGAGGAAACAGGCTTTTTCAAGTGGCGCGTATTACTGGACAGGGGTGCTGATGCACCCTGCTTTCCGGCAAGGGTGCCGAAGCTCCCGGCTGATGCACACGGCTTTCCGGCAAGGGTGCCGAAGCTCCCGGCCACTCATAAGCATTTGGAAAAAGATTTGTAACGGTCTTAATTTAGAATAATTTTCCGAACGTGTAATAAATATCTGACTCGCCGCTGAACGGAGTGCCTAAATCGCTGTGAGCGTTTCTCTCATCGCCCCATATCAGCATAATGCCTGAATCCGAGGAGATTAATATTACAGGCGGACCCTGTGTTACATTTTCAGGAGATGATGTGTCGGTGTTCATCCTCTCGTTCTCAGCAAACACCGGCCTGTCGGGCGACATCGCAAATGAGAAATAGACATCGCCGCCGGTGCCATCCCTGAAATCCCGCCATGCGACAAAGATTCGACCCATCATGTCAATTCCAATTGACGGGCTATCCTGCAGAATCTGTGAGCCGGGACTTTCAACGGAATCATTAACTTTTTGATTTGTTACGAAAGTCAATCCGGTCAATGAATATGAATAGAAGATGTCAAAATCGCTGTCTGTATCTCCGTCCCGGCTGTCCTGCCAGACGACATAAACAGCGTTGTTCATTCCGATAGCGACCGATGGATGAGTGGAAATACCATCATTAGCGCTGGAATCGACGACTCTGACAGGCGGATAGAACTGCGGTCCTGAGCGCTGATAACACACCATGATATCTGAATTGTCGCTAATCGCGTTATTTTTTCCTTCGAACGCAATTACGACAGGACCGAACTGGGAAGTTGCCGTTGAGGGGAATCTGCCATCATCGGCAATTGTGAGAGGGGAATCAAACGTGCTTCCGCCATCAGTGCTTCGCGCCAGCCGGAGGGGTACATTGCCGCCGGATAACGTGCCGGTGAAAAAGTAGTTTATTGATCCGTCAAGATCAATTGCCAACGCTGGGCCGCCATAATTGCTTTGCCCCGAACCAACCTCGACAGGCGCGCCAAATACGCCCTGATGATCAGTAATGTGGTAATAATATGAGTTGTCGTCGGCGTAAGCAAGATGAAGATTACCGACAAAATCAGCGATCATAGTCGGTCGCAGGTTGGCGTGAGATGCTGAGATCAAATTCGAATTTGCGGTGAGAGGCGGATTGAAAGATCGTCCGCCATCGATACTCACGCAGTATTTAATTGCCGGACCGCCTGACACATTTCCCTCATCCACCCATGTGACCACGACAGCTCCAGTTGACAGCAGAACGGCGCTTCTTTGTCCGCCACCTGCAAATGAGTGGCTGTTAAATGAATCTTCCTCGTTGAGGATATAGTTTTCGCAAAAAGCGGCCTCGCCTGGCATTCCATTTAACTGTTCTGAGATTATTTTAAGGCGCGTTACGCCCTCCAGCGGAGGACTGGAATCATCCTTCACTCGCAGCATTACATTATGTGAACCTGCGGCGAACCTTCGCTGAATGACGCCACCTGTCGCTTCCACAGTGAAGTCCGGGCTTTGTGGGTCATAGTCGAAATCCCATTCATAGGCTACAACCTCACCGTCAGTATCGTATGAATCCTCGCCATTAAGGGTAATCAAAGCACATTCGCTGAATGGGGATGGCGGGTCAACGGTGAACACAGCAATTGGCGGTGCATTCGGATGCACCAGAATCTCCATTCCGAAAATCCCCTCGAGAGGTGGATCGCCATTATCCAAAACTCGTAAAACGGCAAAGTAATTTTCGGGGCGGGACGGGTCGGGATTGTCATACCTGTGCGGTGGCGGTGTAGCGCCTGTCGCATCGGATACAAACTCCCCTGCGAATTCAAAGTCCCATTCGTAGATTGTTATTTCGCCATCAGAATCGGTCGAACCAGTCGCATCAAAAGTAATGGACTCTCCTGAAGTTATCTCAGGGCGTGGCGGGTCAGTTTCAAAAAACGCCAAAGGCGGTACGTTGGGTGGATAAGCATTTACTACAACTTCAAAGATTTGGTAGTTTGTGAAGTCATTGATATTGATTATGTCAAGATCACGCGTTGTACCCACAGGCCCGTTACCGCCGTCCAGCAGTGAATCTCGAATCGCCGCAATGCCGAAATACGTTCCACCCTCCGGGTCAAGTTCGTTATCTAGTGTAAAAGTATAGACGTACGGGTCTGTCCATAGACCTGTGCCGATAATATTCTCCGGCTCAACAAGAGGATCTTCGATAAGTTCCGGGATGTAAATTTCAACGCCTGTCAGATCGGAAGCGGAAGAAATGTCAGTAAGGCTGCCGTTAAAATAATCAATCGCGCCACTGCCAGCCAGGCCAGCCTGCCAGTCATAAACAGTTACGCTTAATGTTGCATGTGTATCCGCCCCACCATGCGCGAGAGTGTTGTTAGTAATGTCCACAAACGCTTTCCATGCTTCTTTACGATGAAACTCAGGGAGGAAATAGCGTGGATTAGTCCTGCATCCGATATCCGGAAAAGGAATGTTGAATTGTGATGAATGCCCGTAACAGGCATCAAAAGCCATAATTACTTCAAGATTACCACCGGACTCAATGTTAAAAATGTAATTGACATCATCTGTTCTGTTACCCTGAGGAAAAACATTCTGCCCCTGAGGCGCTGTAAGAGTAATCCACCCGTTTTCGGGAGCAATATCATCACGGTAATTACCCTGTCTCGCGTCTTCGAAGAAAGATCTGAAAGCGTGGAGATTCGCGCTTGTTGAGTAAATATTGTTATCCATATATTCATCAAAGAAAGTCGTATAACCATCGGCATTAATAACCAGGTCCGGCCTGCATCGAATTATCTCGTCGGCGTTGCCGTCGCCGTTCACATCTGATTTCAGTTGTGAGTAAATCCTGCTGCCGTCCGAGAAGATAATCCCGCGTACATCGAACAGGTGGAGGTCTATCCTCTCACCGGGTTGAGGGTCTGACAGGTTGCCTGGAACTGGAATGGGATGATGAAGCCTGAAAGTTACCTCAAGGAATTCATCATCTTCAGTCAATCCAACGCCTACGACCTGAAGGCAATCGACACACATGGAATAGAGAAATCCAGTAATGTCCGACTGGTATGTGTCACCAAGTGCTGATGCGTTTCTGATTGGAACGAGTTCCGCAGTTAAAGAATCGCGGTTTAGCTCAAGGGAGTACATCAGAAACACCCCGACCTCGGAGTTGTCGCCGGCATTCGCTCTTGGGTATGATTGAATATCGTCAGGCAGATTGATTGACGGTTTTGGCATTTCATCCGGTTCGCCGGGCAGCATCGGATTTTTTCCACCGGAAGAACAACCGGCAGCAAATAATACCAGGATAAAAGCCATTGTTATTATACGAGTGATAGTCATATCAGCTCCTCTTGATGAGACCGGTTTGACAACCGGAATTTAAGGCATACTTGTCCATAGCCAGAATGACGCTCTGCCCACACAGCAGAAACGCAAATTGCCCGATAGAATTATAGCATATTTATCCAATGCGTACGATTTGCTGTATAATGGAACGTAGAAAAAGTTCTGGATTACCGGCCGATACATAATGTGTCAGGTATAATTCTGAATAGGCATTTGAAGAAGTTTATAAAATATTTGAGTTAAACCGGGAGAGAAAAACGAGATGACGCTTATACCGTTTGTAATCGAACAGACCGCTCGTGGTGAACGTTCGTATGATATCTACTCGCGACTTCTGAAAGACCGCATCATTATGCTTGGAAGCCCAATCAACGATCAGATTGCGAATGTAATCATCGCGCAGCTTCTGTTTTTGGAAAAAGAAGATCCTGAGAAGGATGTTGATTTATATATCAATTCGCCCGGGGGCAGTGTTAGTGCTGGGCTTGCGATATACGACACCATTCAGCACATACGCTCAGACGTTTCCACGATTGTTGTGGGGATGGCCGCGAGCATGGGAGCTATTATCCTCACTGGTGGCACAAAGGGCAAACGTTTTTCGCTGCCCAATTCGGAAATACTGATTCATCAGCCGTGGGGAGGCATGCAGGGGCAAGCTTCTGATATGAAAATCCACGCGGACCATATTGTCAAAACGCGAGAACGCCTGAATGAAATCCTTGTGACACACACAGGGCAAAATAAAAAAACAGTTGAGAAAGACACAGACAGGGATAATTTCATGTCGGCAGATGAGGCAATGAAATACTGCCTCATTGATGAGGTTATTGTAAGCATGCCTAACAAGCCCCATGAAAAATAAGGAAAATTGGAGAAATGACCAAACCAAAAGACAAGATACCCAGATGTTTTATATGCAACCGCTCTCAGAGCGTTGATCGCAAGCTGGTAGGCGACCATGAAAGGAATGTTTATATCTGCTCGGACTGCGTGCGCCTTTGCATGAATACGCTGAACCAGGAGCTCATAGCTTCGCAGACGGATCGCCCGTCAACATATGATTTATCGAAGCAACCAAAAGCGGTGCGGCCTGCAGGAGTAATGGACGGCATTCCTCTTCTCAAGCCGGACAAGATTAAGGAGGAACTGGACAAGTACGTCATCGGGCAGGATTACGCCAAACGCACACTTGCTGT
Organism: uncultured bacterium; assembly: GCA_965369605.1. GTDB lineage: Bacteria > JAJVIF01 > JAJVIF01 > JAGGVT01 > JAGGVT01 > JAGGVT01. The sequence goes on along the minus strand of CBDURE010000077.1, from coordinate 8,525 downwards.
CGCGGTTTATAATCACTACAAGCGAATTAAAAATAGCGCATTACGGGATCCGGATGTTGAAATTCAGAAATCGAACGTATGGCTGATTGGTCCGACAGGTTCGGGCAAGACCTACCTTGCGCAGACACTGGCGCGGATACTTGATGTTCCATTCGCGATTTCAGATGCCACATCCCTGACAGAAGCGGGTTATGTTGGCGAGGATGTTGAGAATATTGTTCTGAAACTGTACTTGAACGCTGACCGTGATCCGGCTCGCACACAGGCAGGCATTATATATCTGGATGAGGCGGATAAACTGGCGCGTAAAACCCACGACAATCCATCCATCACTCGGGATGTTTCAGGCGAGGGCGTTCAGCAGGCGCTTTTGAAAATCCTTGAGGGTGCAATAGCGAACGTTCCTCCGGAAGGCGGGCGCAAACATCCTGAGCAGGAATATCTGCGAATCGACACAACGAATATTCTGTTTATCCTCGGAGGCACTTTTCAGGGGCTTGAGGATGTTGTCGCGTCAAGAATCAAGCGTCAGTCGATTGGTTTCAGGCGGGATTCATCCGCGATGAAAAAGATAAGCGATGCTGAACTGATAGGGCATACGGTGCATCAGGATCTGGTCAAGTACGGTTTTATTCCTGAGTTTGTCGGACGCGTACCGATACTCGCGACACTTGATCCACTGACGGAGGAAGAGCTTGTCAGAATATTAATCGAACCGAAAAACGCTCTTATTAAACAGTACAAGGAGCTGTTCCATCTGGACAACTGCGAGTTTGAAATCAACGATGATGCCATCCAGCTTGTCGCCCAGGATTCGATTAAAAGAGGTACCGGCGCGAGGGGACTTCGCACCATACTTGAAAAGGTAATGCTTGATCCAATGTTCGATGTTCCGTCCCACGCCGATGGAACGCGCATCACCATAAAAAAACAGAACATCCTCGGTAAGCCAGTGAAGATAAAACCGGCAAGTTCTAAGGGTGAAAAGAAGAAGAAGAAAAAGCCGGAGATTAAACTTGATGAGGCAAGTTAATTTCAACTCGGAAAGAATATCGAAATATTCCTCTGCAAGTTAATTTTTATATCGCGCATTTGTCATAGGTAATATTGCACATCAAATCTCTTTAAGACATCAAGCGGAAAGCTGGGCGTTGCGCGCATAGGGAATAACACCCGCACGTCATAATAAATAACGCAATTCCGTTTCGCAATGCCAGTCTTTATGCATATTTCAGGGCAATAATTGAGAAAATAAATCCAAAATTGTAGTGGAATATCGCTTGCGTCTCTGATATTCTTTTGCGCCCGTTTGACTTGTGAGTTGCTTTGTAAGACAAGCAGGAAGTCAAAAGGGTTTTTGTGAATGACGGTCACCGGGGTTGACTAGAATCACATTATCCGGTTTTAGATAAGTTAGAATTCGTTCCATGAGGCGGAGGTTGGTTATTAATGCATGCTGCCGACGAGGTTTATAATGTGTCCGGAGATTTTGCGATATTACTGAATGGAGGCTGCCATGACCGAGCATAAGAAAGATTTTTGGAAAAAAGCACTGGAAAAACTATCCGGCAAGCTTCCGTCTGGTATTTTCGACAATGTTATCCTGCAGGCAAAGCCTGGAAATCTTGAGAATGGCAATTTGAAAATTTTCCTTCCGTATGCATACATGACAAGGAGAATTACACAATCCGAGCGAACAATAATTGAGAATGTGATATCTGAAATGCTCAACACCCCGGTTAAGGTTGAGTATTCGATAACCTCTGATACAAGCAGCGTCCTGTCAACAAAGCTGGCGATTTTAGCGCAACAAACCATAAGCAACCGGAAAAACCTTGTCAGGAAGAAGGGGAAAAACAGCGGTTCAAAATCAGGCTCCGGCGGTGGCGCGGGGAACGGGCGCGGAAAAATCTCATCCGGTTCCGGTGATAATTACCCGCGGCTCAAGTCATCATATACGTTCGACAATTATATTGTTGGAGATTCCAATCGCCTTGTTCATGCGGCATCCATGTCGGTTTCAGAAACGCCCGGCGGGAAATACAATCCTCTTTTTATCTACAGCCAGGTAGGCCTTGGAAAAACGCATCTTCTGCACGCAATCGCCCATCAGATTCTGGAGTTTCATCCTGAGAAGAAAATCCAGCTCACACATGCGGAGACATATACAACGGAATTAATTGAGGCTATCAACGATCCGCAAAGGTCGCGGCGTTTTAGAAGCAAGTTCAGGCATTGCGATGTTCTTCTGATAGATGACATTCATTTCCTCATCGGCAAGGATGCCACAAAAGAGGCATTTTTCCATACGTTTAACGATCTTTATGAAATGGGCAAGCAGATTGTTCTGACATGCGATCGCCATCCGCGAGAGCTTAGAACGCTTGAAAGCCGCCTTATAAGCCGTTTTCATCTTGGCTTGATAGTTGACATACAACGTCCGGCATACGAAACACGGCTTGCCATACTCTCAAGAAGAGCGTCACGAATCGGGCTTAATCTGCCAACCGAGATGCTTGAACTTTTTGCGGTATCTGTCCAGGGTTCTATTCGTTCGCTGGAGGGATGCCTTCAGTCGGTTCAAAATCAGGAAGCGACTCTTAACAGAAAAATCACTATTGACGAGGCGAAACAAATCGCGATTGATTATTCCTATGATCGTGATGCGACAGCAAATCCGATAACAATCAAAGATATCATGGACCTTATCTGCCATCACTACAGAATAGCTCCAGAGGATTTAACCGGCAAGTCGCGCGAAAGTCGCCTGACACATCCAAGGCATATTGGAATGTACCTGTCTCGGAAACACACATCCTTAACACTGAAAGATATCGCCCGAGTGTTCAAACGAAAAGACCATGCCACCATATATCACGGAGCGAATAAAATCAATAACGGGTTGAATCTGGATGCCGTTCTTGCGCGTGAAGTTAAGTATATTGAGGACATTCTCCTTGGCAGAGCTCAGATGAAATAATTTGGTTTGTGGGGGATAGGCAGTTTTTTTGCAGGCATCGTACATGCAGGATGGGGCTTATGAAAAAAACTGTCGGGCTATCGCCCCTTTTCCGGCAAGGGTGCCAAAGCTCCCGGCGCAACCGAAGCCCCCGGCGCGTGTGCTAATCGTTTGTGTCTTGTGAATATGGTGTGAATTAAGGTTGATAAAGTGTGAATATGTGGCGGGTTATCCACAAAGTAAAAATACACCTTAAAACCATTCACAGACTTTTCACATGAAACAACACGGAATTCACACGTTATTGAAATGTCGAAATGTCGCCAGACGCCTCTTTTTATGCCCGAATCCAGGCGTTGTTCACTTATTCACACCCCTTATTATTATAATTATTATCTTTTCTTTAATATATAGAGTCTTTTTAACAACTCACTTTGAAGAGATGTTTTTGATAGAGTCTCGTTTATCATATTGATTTTCTGGCACTAAAGCTGCATATTTTGTATGTTCTTAAAAGCTAAACGTTTTGGAGAAATGAATAGAGGATAATGCTATGAAAATAATGACCCTTATGGGAGGCCCATCTCCTGAAAGAGAAATATCAATTACAAGCGGAAAAGCAGTAAGTGATGGATTACGGCGTCTTGGACATGATGTTCTGGAAGAGGACTTTTCTGTTGAAACATATGAGAACATTAGAAATCTGAAACCTGACTTAGTGTTTATGGTAATGCATGGAAGTCCCGGCGAGGATGGAACAGTGCAAGGGATGCTTGAAATACTCGGAGTGCCATATACGGGTTCAGGGGTTCGGGCGTCATCGCTGACAATGGATAAAGCAGCGTTAAAACGATTTCTCTCAGATGCGGATATCACAATGCCAATCTGGTTTTGGCTACCGGCGTCGGCGGAAATTGATATTGCGATAAATCGACTTGCCGCACAGGGTATGCTTTTTCCCGTTGTGGTAAAACCGACATCAGCCGGAAGCACAATAGGGATATCGATTGTAAAGGATGAGGACGAGCTTGAGGAAGCAATCCAAAACGCAAGGAAGATAAATCCTGATGTCATTGTGGAGCAATTCATAAGTGGAAAGGAGATTACGGTGTCGATTGTCGGTAATGAGGTTCCGATAATTTTGCCTTCACAGGAGATAATCGCGGAGGGTGGATTTTATGATTATGATGCCAAGTACACTCCGGGCAAAAGCGAGCACGTTTTCCCACCGGATATTGATCCGGCATCCATTTACAAGGCTGAGGAGATGGCTGAACGGGCTTATGTCGAGGCGGGATGTCTTGGCTTTGCGCGAGCTGATTTTATAATTGGGAACAATGGAGAGCCATATTTTCTTGAGATGAACACAATTCCCGGCATGACTGAGGTAAGCCTCGTGCCGGATTCAGCGCGCGAGCATGGATGGAGTTTCGATGAACTTCTTAAACGCATTATTGAATACGCGCTTGAGCATTTTTCACCAAAGATGTAAAAACGGCCTTAAATCACAATATCATGTGTGGTAAAACGTGAGGCGATTTGGTACGAGCCTTTTGTGACGTTTTTGAAAGTGAACCTGCCGTCAGCGTCGCTTCTGACACGCACAATTTTTTTCCGGTCGGAAATCAGGCGAACCTGCACATTGCCGCAACGCCTGATGTTCTTATCGAGCAGGTATCCTGTCAGGTCGCTTTTTTTCGATTTGGCGGACTGCTTTTTCTCGATAACGGGGCGAGGTTCGGTAATGAAGATATGGGCGACCTCCTTCGCGGGGAAAATTTCCTCCACGCTGACGCCAAGCACAGACGCAATGGTTTCTTTTGAACTTTCGAACGGAGCATGCTCACCGCGCTCTATACGGTGAATGGTTTTCCAGTTCAATCCAGATTCACGCGCGAGCCGCCACTTCGACATGCCGCGCCGTTTGCGAATATCCCTCAGATGATTCATTTTTTTGTCCACCTTACATATTATTGATTTGCCGGTTTGTCCCTGTTATAGAATAGTATGAAACGGAAAATAATCGTAACTACTATATACCCCAATAAGTAATGCATATTATATAGGATTTAATACCGAGATTTCAAGTTAAATTTCGGGTGGGAAATTAATTGGTGCCAGGTACCAATTAAAAGTTTGATGTTATCCTGATCGAAGTGAAAGCTCTATTCTCGACAGTGTAGAGCGAAATCACCGGGTTTAATTGTTAACACAAGAGCTTATAGATTTTTCGCTGCGCCCAGAATGATACTGGATTATGCCAGTAAGATTAATTGGTGCCAGGTACCAATTAAATGGAGCAGGCAAGGGGTGGGATTCCAGCACTTGCGGGATATTGAATCAGGTGGTATATTGAGTGTAGATAATTTAATTTATAGTAGTAGCATTATTTCGACATAATAGAACGGTTCCTGACGATTCAGCCCAGCCGCAGACATTATTACAATTCATCTTATCGCGGTTTTCAGGGCTAAACTTCCGGTAACATCTTAGATAGGCAGTCAATGCGGGCGCGTTGATTTATGTGTGATTATTATCTTAAGGAGTCCTTGCGGCAAAATGGACTTTACAACGAATAGAAAATCCTGTATCCTTTTTAACTCGCGTACTCTTTTCGAGGAGCGCAAAAGGGGCAACTATCATAATTTTCGTCCAAAGGAGTATCCAGAAATGAAAATCCACATCAGTGGAATAAAATTACCCATTCTAACTTATAGGAAGGAGGTGAAATCATGAAAAACAGGTTTCACAATCAATCTGGTTTTACCCTGATTGAACTGCTGGTCGTAATCGTAATCATCGGAATCCTTGCTGCTATTGCGCTGCCGAACTTTATCAAGGCGCGTAACAAAGCGAGAGAAGCCGAGGTTAAATCGAACATCCACTCTGTCCAGTTAGCGCTGGAGCGCTATGCAACCGACAATGGAGGCGTTTATCCGCCGTATCTTGTTGGCGGCGAGCGTAATTCAAACATCCTGTGGTGTTCGATAGCTCAGTTTCACGACCCAACTACTTTCCCGAACGCCGATTGGCCCACGCTGTCAATTAGCGGATTCCCGTTGGGTATCACTCCGTACGCGATAGTCGCGCCGAAGGATGCTGACGGTAATCCGAATGGTCCTTACAATAACGTTTGGGATGTTCTTGATGGCGATGCGCTTCTGTGCTACGGCTATCTGGCGCAGTACCCCAAGAATCCGTTCGCACGCAAGGACGCCGGTCTCTGGAACGCCAATGCAATTGGCGGAACTGATATGACTGGATTGTTCCCGTACGGTGGACATCACGGAGACGTAATGTTTGATCTTGGCTTCGGTTGGGGCGATGCTCCACAGACAGACTTCGTGCTTTACACGACAGAAAAACTTGAGGAGAACGACCCCGATGTAGAAGCTGATCCCGATCTGGACGCACCGGGTAACTTCTATTATCACCCGATGTTCTCGGATGGCGTTCCGGTTTATTTCCACACCCAGCACCTGCTGGAGTCCCTTCTGGGCTCTGCAACCGCGCAGGGCATTTATGGTGAGGATGTAATGGGATTCTATCTTTACGGTTATGGCGCGCCGGGAGATCGCGACAGTATTGTGGAAGGCGGGCAGGATGTCTTTAACAGGATGCCTGCAGGATTTATTGAACATGCTCCAGTAACTCCGCCGTTCCCCGACTCAAGCAGAACCTTTGGCCAAATCCCATTCCATAACGTTGCTGGTGGAGATCAGACGCGAGTGCAGTGTACAGGTTACAACTCATCCGAGTATGACCCGTACACAGGCGCGTATCCTGACGGAATCAACCCGCGCGATCCAGAAGACCTCACATTCAAAAGTGGCTCTGACGGCATTCAGGATTGGGCAGTCATCGTAGTTGCGGCCGGTTCGGACTGTGCTCCGGATTATGTCCGCGATACGCTGACCTATGGTGAGAATAACTAAAATCTCACTTCAGGGTTTTTAAACTAGTTTATATAGATCGTGAAGAATCTCCCACGTTTGCTGGGAAAGGGCATAAGGGAGTAATGGCAATTTATACAAGACAGGATACACACAAAATGCCATCTCCTCCGGACTCAAACGAACGGGTTTTTCAAAAGTTCAGTCAGGGAAAATAAATATAACATTATCCTGAACCGGACAGGCGAATCGCCAGGGTAAAGAATCTTAATGATCGATCTCTTTCACTAGTATTATTTTTTAACTACTACAAATGCCCAAAATCCAAATCGGATTTAGGGTCCTCTCCCTAACAGGGAAGGAGGTGAAAGAAGATATGATGACGCACAAGAATGAAAGAGGATTTACTCTTATCGAACTTCTGGTCGTTATCGTGATCATCGGAATCCTGGCCGCAATGGCTCTCCCGAACTTTGTAAAAGCGAGGGAAAAAGCAAAAGAGGCTGAGGTCAAGTCGAATGTTCATGCAATCCAGATCGCTCTTGAGCGATATGCTACAGACTCAGGTGGAACTTATCCGTTAATTCTTTACGGTGGTGATAATTCAGACTCATTCACTACCCTAAACACGGAGGACTACGAGGATTCCACAGGAAATTTGTGGGAAGGATTCAGTGAGTATAACGGTGATGTGGACGTTCTGATCGAATTTGGTTATCTTTCCCAGTATCCGAAGAACCCATTCCAGAGGAAGCGAGATATTGACAAGTACGGACGACTGCTTACGCAGCCGGCACAGTACAACCTTCCTCATTTGCCTCACCGTGTCAATATCTGGTCACAGCATCCGGACCCCACTCATGGGGCTGAGGATCGAGGAGATCAGTATGTTGAGCGACAGGTCGGTGGCGAGAAGGGTAATCTGATGTGGGATATTTCCGAAGGCCATAGGCATTCGCCATACCCCATCGTGGTTATTCCTGACCCGGCACCAGATGCCCCAGGGAATTATTACCACTATGTCAATCCGACAGCAGCTAATAATTTCTCCGCTGTGGCGAACCATCGTGATGATCACCTGTTTTTCCTGATGCCCGGTAACTTCTATTACTACGCGACGTTCAGCGGCATTGGCGGATACAGTCCGCTTGTAAACGGCGACCCCTTGAAACCGGTTATTAGTGAGGTTACAGGCTTTAACCTTGCAGGTTACGGCACGACAACCAACCCGGCAAAGGACGTTTACAACATTTTTGGTGATTACACTGATCGTTCACTATTTACGACCAACCGACCGATTACGCAAGCAGAGCTTGATACTTATACGCTCGCGGATCGCGACAAGGTCTATGTCGGTCCTGATGGACGAAATGACGGTGTTATTATCGTTGTACAGTCAGGAGTTGACCGAAAGGCTCCGACGAATCTCGAAATAGACGAGGATCTTACCTAAGACTAAGAGACTCGGTTATTTTAGACAATCCGGATGGGCGCTTTAATAAGCGCCCATCTTTCTTTTGTGTCTATCGGCAGGTTGGAATAATTTCGTTAGCTGGTGTTATAGGGGGGAAATACAATTTTTTATCAGACTAAGGAGCAAGATTTCGTCATTCCCGCGAAAGGTTGCTTTTATATTCCATCCCCCCCTTAATCCCCCCGCGAGCGGGGGGAAA
>CBDURE010000076.1:0-16810 GCA_965369605.1 uncultured bacterium | reverse complement strand
GGTGAATACTACCAAGCAACGAAAAGTTTAACTTAGCGCTTATGGGGCTGGGGGGTGAGGTTTGATTCAGTATCGTCTGCTTCACCAGCTTACGGATTATCAATGCTGTCATGAAAATCATTTCCTTCCAGAAGCCTTCGCTTACGGTGGCCATCCATGCCGCTGATAATGCCCAGTTTCTCCATCTTATCAATGATTCGGCTTGCGCGGAGGTAGCCAATTCTGAAATCGCGCTGAATCATGCTCGCGCTAATCGATTTTTTTTCGTGAGCCAGTTTGACTGCCATCTGGAAGTATTCCTCATCGTCATTTTCGCCTTCAAAGCCTGTGACAATATCATCATCCGCAAGTTCTTCAATGCCATCGATATCATCGATTTCACCCTGGTATTTGGTGATGTCGGCTCTGTATTCCGGTTTAATCTGGCTGGTTAAAAAAGAAACCACTTTTTCAGTTTCGTCATCGCCGATAAACGTTCCCTGTGCGCGTCTGGGACCTGATTCACTTGGGCTTGAATATAGCATATCGCCCTGTCCAAGCAGTTTGTCGGCTCCGCCCCTTCCCAGAATGGTCGTCGAATCGGCATGTGATGTTACACTGAAGGCGACGCGAGCGGGAAAATTGGATTTGACGCCGCCGCTGATAACCTTAACCTCGGGGCGCTGTGTCGCGGCGATTATGTGAATCCCGGTAGCGCGAGCGAGACGGGCGATGTGGTTTATCAAACGCATGAGTTCCTTGCCATTAGGGGCATCTATAAGGGAAGCAAACTCATCAATAATGATTACAATATAGGGCATGAACTCGCCATCGGGACGTTTTTTGTTGTACATTGCGATGTCGCGGCATTTAATATCCTGAAATTGGTTGTATCGATTATTCATTTCCTTTATGACCCACATCAATGCGTTCCTTGCTTTATTCCAGTCAACGATTACCGGCACCAGCAGATGAGGCAAGCCGTTATAAAGTATCAGCTCAACTCGCTTTGGGTCGATAAGGATCAACTTGACTTCATCCGGAGCGGCTTTGAAAAGCAGGGACATTACGATTGAGTTAAGGCATACGCTCTTGCCTGCACCGGTTTGTCCGGCGATGAGAAGATGCGGCATTTTGTTTAGATCCTCGATAATCGGGTCTCCATCCACATCTTTTCCGATGCATAAGGGCATCAGCGATTTGGAATTGGTAAAGATATCGCATTCAAGAACCTCGCGGAGAGTAACAAGATTCCTGTTGGATTTTGGGAATTCAACTCCGATAACGTCTTTTCCCGGAATTGGAGCTTCGATTCGCAGCCTTTTTGCTTTAAGCGCGAGTTTAAGGTCATCCTGAAGCGCAATGATTTTCTTTACACTTACACCGGGAGCGGGTTTAAGTTCGCAACGAATGACTGACGGACCAATAGTCATGCCGGTTACATTCACTGCCACATTGAAATTTGCAAGTGATGTTTCAATAGTGGATACGATATCTTCCCTGTTTGTATCCATCAAATCATCAATTGGTTCCGTAAGGAGATCAGTTGTTGGGAATTTATATTTCCCGATTTCTCTGAGCATCGGTTTGAAATCAAGTTCCATCTGCTCCTTGGGAGCGCCGTTTGTTTTCTTAACAATTGGAATTTCAGAACCTGCGGGAAAGGAATTTTCAATCGAAATTTTAACTTGTAAATCCTTCTCCTGTTCATCGTTATCCCTGTCTAATGATGATACTGTTATTTTTCGTTTTGCTTTTTTCTTGTTCACCGGTATGTCGTCAATATGAGTAAGCCGCTTTTTCAAAGCTATTAATCCTGCTACGAGTTTGGTTGGAGCGTACCCGGTTACATAAGGCAGGGAAATCAATCCAAGAACAAATATAACAACAATTCCACCTGCACTGCCGAAAGTTGTTTCAAATATTGAACCGAAGAATTTCCCAATGAAACCGACTTGGGCATCATCAGATGGATGGTAAAAACCTTCCAGCCTGATTCGCAGCACTAATCTCATTATTGGAAGCGCAAGGAGACAGATAAGGCATATTAGCTGCGCAATCGCGTTTATTATTTTGTTTTCCCTGTGCAGGATGCAGCTAACACTCATGGCAAGAAAAGTGAGTGGCAGCATGTATAAACCATATTCGCCAATTATCGGTTTTAAGCCTTTATAGACAACATAGCCCATTATGTTCTGGGCATCGCTATCTATCATTCCGATAATGTGTATTACTATAAGTCCAAGGAGTATCAGACCTGTAACTTCGAGCCTGGTTTCAGAGGGGAGAATCTCTTTCTCTTTTGGTCTCGACACAGCTTTAACCTTAGGAGATGCTTCAAGCATGACTACCACCAGCCATGGAAAAGTAATTCCCCGGTTATCGCCATATAATCCACATTAGATTATATTATAGATTATTAAGATTCGCAAGATACATTTAAGTTGGGGGGCTTGCTGTTTTCTCCCGGGTGTTAATCATCATAAATCGGATTCGAGGGATTTAACCAGCTTTTCGAACGATTTGTCGCTCTCGCGAATAGCTCGGCGCTTGATGCGCCAGTAGCCGTCAATCAACTTACGCGCTTTCTCGGTTAGTTTCGAACCGCCGCCGTGAATTCCGCCTGTTTGGCGTTCTATCAATTTGAATTCAAGGCGTTCCTCCGCGCGTTTGATATCCCCCCATGCGTGCCTGTATGAAATCCCCTCTTTTTTTGCGGCTTTGGAGAGGCTGCCTTGATGGTCTATCGCTGACAGAAGCCGCGCAATGCCCTCGCCGAATACAGTTTTGCCATCGCGATTGATCCAAATTTTTGTGCGAATGCTCAACTGGCTGCCTGTGAGAAATTCGTGCTGGTTCTGAAAGATGCGAATTAATTTCCGCTTTGCACTGACAAGAATATCCAACGGGCCAAGAGCCGCCATCCAGCCATCAGGATTGGCGTCATCGCCAAGAACAATGTCCGCCATGTATGCCAGTTCGTCCGCGTCGCTTCTACGGATATCGTTATTGTGATTCAAAAAGATGGTTACATCGGCATCAATATTGCCGATAAGGCGAGTTGCCTCCGCGACACAGTGTTTGAATTTGGCGCGGCTGGAATCGATAAATTCAAGCGTCTCATTGGTGTTGGTGAAATAGTTGTTTGATTTGGAGTTTTTTGTTTCACCATGCCCAAGTTTAAGATTTACTGAATTTCCAAGCACATCGGAAATTTCAGATACCAGTTTTGATTTGCCCACCTGGCTGGATGAACCGCCAATCAACCATAATTTCATTTGAAACACCCCAGCTGGCATCCGAAGATTTTCATGTCAAGCACGTTAGCTAATTTGCCGGCGTTGGCGCGGCTGATTGCGAGTTTCTTCCCGATTGCAAACACGACAGGACACGATATTCGTCCGCCGACATGCATGATTTTCGGCTCGCTTATCTCCCTTTCAGATGGGTTGTCGATTGTGATATCCGTATCAGATGCTGAATCCACGAGAGTGTATTCCAATTCAATCGATTTGCAGAATTCATTCAGTTTGTTGACAATATCATCCGGCAGGTTTACGAAGTGGAGTTTGATTTTATCTGTCATGTTTTTATCCTGTGTGAATGAGTGTAGATATTGAATCTTGCGCCACGGGCGAACCCGGCAAGCGTGATTCCGTATTTATCCGCGAGTTGAACAGCGCCATCGGATGGCGCTGAATGGGAAACAAGAAACGGCGCGTGCCCTCGAATCGCCTTTGTAACAACGCTGGTTGAAACTCGTCCGCTTGTGAGAACCATTCTTTTGTTTTGCGGAATTTCATTGAATCTCAATTCATGCCCCAGAATTTTATCGATTGTGTTGTGGCGCGCGATGTCATCCGCGACATGGATAATCCTCTCGCCATCGCTCAATGCCGATGTGTGAACTCCGCCCGTTGAATGGAACATGCCGCTGGTTTTCATAAGTGAGTTCATCATGTCGATTATCCTTTCCGCGCGGACTTGAAAATCAGTGTCAACAGCCTTGAAACAATCGACGTAAGCGGGACGAATTGAAAATAACACATCCCCGCATCCCGGCGAGACAGTTCGAACAAGCGATGTCTGCCGCGTTTTGATTTTCTCTTTTGTGTTTACGGTTACAGTGTCCAATTTGTCGTTGAATTCAATCGATGTGATTTTCTCGATGTCGTTAAGGATACATTCGGTATATAAAAATCCGACAGCGAGATTTTCAACATCATCCTTTAAAGCGTTAATGACAGCGACTTCATCATCGTTGACCCAAATCCGAATGAACGATTCACGCACGAGCAAGTCTTTAATCTCCCGGATGCCATCGATGCGGTGATAGCGTTGAATAGAGCGTTCAACAGTCAAGTCCAGATTAGCCGTGTTGTTTTTGTCGGGTTTCATATCGTCGGGAGAATTGAGATTTAGAAAAGGCGTTTCTTCATTGAAGAATATTAGTTTGCTTTTATTGTTATGGCAGAAATCAAGCACACTGAGATTGCGCTTTTCCAGCGCGTTTGTAATCGCGGGTAGGATTCCTTTTTTATAAACAGCGCAGAGGGGATGCTCCCGGAGCGGGGTTGAAACATAGATCAAATCGGCATCTGACTCAATCGCACTGTTCAGGAGAATTGAAATTTCATCGCTGGTTAATTTCGGCATGTCGCATGACAGCACCAGTATTGAATCCGCCTGAGTTTTTTTCAGCGCGCTGTGAATTCCCGCAAGGGGGCCTGATTTTTTATATTCATCCGGGATACACTCGAAACCTATGGATGAGAAAACATCGGTTTCATCGGTTGATAAAAATATATTATCTATTCCGGCTTTTTTTATCTGCTCAGTCAGATAAACAATAAGCGGTATCCCATCCACCGGTACAAGGCTTTTTGGAGTGCCGAATCGAGCGCTCTTTCCGCCTGCGAGTATGACTGCGGTTTTAATCATCGTTTGCCTTTTTCCCACATTCGCTAGTATCGCCTTTAACTGTTTCCAAAGCGTGAGGCAGGATATCGAGAATTGCCTCAAGCGACTGAATTGCTCCCCTTTCACTGCCGGGGACATTCACAATAATACTCTGCGCCCTGACTCCCGCGATTCCTCTGGATAACCAGGCATACTTCGTATGCTTTGACCCCTCAAATCTCATGCACTCTGCGATGCCGGGGATTTCATAACCGATAACCGCGCGAGTCGCTTCGGGAGTAACATCACGCGGACTGATTCCCGTGCCTCCGGTTGTTATGATTAAATCAGCCCTGTCATCATATAGAAGTTTTTCGAGAGTTTGGACAATCGAGTTGTAATCATCCGGTACAATTACAGGCGGTTTGGTTTCATAACCATCCTTGAGTAAAAACTCGACAATCATTGGTCCGACAGTATCCTTATTTTCCCCGGTGAAACGAGTATCGGAAACTGTGAGAACGCGCGCGCTAAAACGCTTCGATTTTGTCGCCGACATTAATCTCACCTCCGACAACAACCGCCGCGAAAATGCCCTCTCTGGGCATTGGGCAATCGCCGACTTTTTGTTTGATTGCGCATCCGCTGTGGCATTCCTTGCCAATTTGAGTTACGACGAGTTCAACATCACCGATTCGCAGTGTCGTGCCGATTGGGAGTTCATGCAGGATTACACCTTCCGTGCAGATATTTTCAGCAAAATCACCAATCCTGACATCAATTCCCCTGTCAATCAGTTTACGGTGAGTTTCGATTCCTATAAAGGATACCTGGCGTTTTTCGAAACCTTCCAAACCGGCATGAGCATCGCCCTCAACGCCATGATTTTCTATTAATCTCGCTTTTCCAACATTGGTTTTAGCGATTCCCTTTTTATCGCTGACACATACACCAAGGATTACAGCTGTTTTCATTTTTTATCACTCCCGAATATATTCACCAGATCGTCCGCCTGATTTTTTCAGAAGGCGGATTTTATCAATAGCCATGCTTTTGTCCGCTGATTTGCACATGTCATAGAGAGTCAGTGCCGCGACTGATACCGCGGTAAGAGCCTCCATTTCCACTCCGGTTTTAGCGTGCACAATCGCGGTCGCGGTGATTTTGATTCCATCCGCGGCTATTTCGAATTCAATATCAGCGTGGTCAAGCCCCAGCGGATGGCACATCGGAATAAGTTCACCTGTTTTTTTTGCGGCTTGAATTCCGGCGATTTTCGCGGTGGACAGCACATCCCCTTTCGGCATATTACCGTCGGTAATTTGCTTGAGCACATCCGGTTTGATTCGCATAAAGCCATCGGCAACAGCGATACGCCTTGTTATCTCCTTTTCGGAGACATCAACCATTTTGGCATTGCCCTTTTCATCGATATGGCTGAATTCCATTGTTAACCTCCAATAGAGAACATGTAACTCGCTATATGATCCGAAACCCGACTATTCTTGCCGCTGATAAAATCCTGAATCGCCGTTTTAAACTCATCATCGGATTTCTCAAGAAGCGGCCGTATTTGCATCGTTTTATTTGAATACAAACAGTATCTCAGAATTCCCTCGCAATTCAAACGGATACGATTGCAGTGCATACAGAAATGATTAGTCATCGCGGGGATGAATTCGAATGTCCAGTTGTTGGATGGAATCCGAAATTTCGTTGTATGGTTACCCGCAACAGAACTGATGTCATCAATTTTCTCAATATCAGAAAACGCTTTGGATAGATTATTAAGAATGTCAGGCATCCTCGGAGCGTTTCCGTTGGCGACATCCGCGTCTAACGGAAGGGAGGGCATCAATTCGATAAATCGAATCTGGAATCCTTCGCGATTCGCCCACTCAATCATTTGAGCTTCCTCGTTGAATCCGGGCAGCAGAACAGTGTTGATTTTAATAGGGGAGAATCCGATTTCTTTCGCGGTTTGCAGCCCTTTAAGGGAATCATCGAGATTGCCCACTCGGGTTATTTGATTAAACCTGTCGTGGTTTAATGTGTCTAGCGAGACATTAATACGGCGCATTCCAGCGTCGAATATACGCTGCCCTTTTTCAGCAAGCAGGATTCCGTTTGTGGTAATCGCGAGATCGTCAATTCCCGGATTGTTCGCAATATTTTCAATCAGGAATTCGATATTTCGCTTGATAAGCGGTTCTCCGCCAGTCAGCCTGACCTTGTTTATTCCGAACAGTTTGACGAACCTGTTGACGCATAAAGCAAATTCCTCCAGCGAGAGAATATCATCATGGGCGCAGAGTTTAAAGCCATCTTCGGGCATGCAGTACACGCATCTTAGATTGCATCTGTCGGTGATTGACAATCTTAAATAGTCGATAACTCTTCCCGCGCCGTCTCTAAGTTCCAAAACTCTCTCCCCTGAAAAGAAAGAAACGTACTTTCTCGCCGGATTTAACTACATATTTTCCCTTGTCGAAAATCGCGAACGCGTTTGCGTTAACCACGCTGAAAATATCCGCTGAACCTTTTGATTCAACGGGAGCGATACGCCATTCGCCATCCACATTTGCAGCCAGTCCGTGCGGAACAAACGCGCGGTCGCTTTTGATTTTGAAATCACCGGTTGCCGTTGCTTCCATGAACTGTATGCTGAAATTGGATTCACCCATCATGCGCCGTATCGTGGGACCTACATATAGTTCGAATCCTAAAAATGCGGCGACAGGATTTCCCGGTAATCCGAATATAAGCATTTCATCGAGTTTACCGAAAAGCATCGGCTTGCCCGGTTTCTGCGCGACTTTGTGAAACAGCACTTCGACTCCGAGTTCCTCTAAAATGCCGGGAACAAGATCATAATCACCGGCAGAAACTCCTCCTGTGAGAATGATTATATCCGGGTTAAGTTCAATCGCGTCCTCGATTGTACCCTTGAGCGATTTTCTATTGTCAGCCGCCCAGGGGCGCCGTGATGCCGCACCGCCCCATCGTGTGCACTGTGTTAGAAGCCCATACGAGTTCGATTCCCTTATCTGCCCCCCTTGCGGTTTATCGGTTATCTCAACAAGTTCGGAGCCTGTTGACAGAATCAGAACGGATGGGCGTGGATATACGGGAACATTCGCGATTCCGACCTGCGCCAGAACAGCGGCTACCGGCGCGGATATTTCCGTTCCCTTTTTCAGAACAACCTGCCCCTCTTTTATCTCCTCGCCCTTGTACGCGATATTTTTTCCGGATTCAATTTTGTCCTGTAATTTAACAATGCCGGGTTTTGGTTCGGATATTTTCTCGATTTGAATTACAGTATCGACTCCGGCAGGCACAGGCGCGCCTGTCATGATTTTAACAGCGTGTCCGCGTTTGATTGCAATATCGATGAACTCTCCAGCTGAAATTATCCAATCGATTTTTAATTCAGCTCCGCTGCCGGAATCAGAAGCGTGAAGAGCGTAGCCGTCCATCGTGGCTCTGTCGAAGGGAGGTACGTTGATATCAGCTGAAATGTCCTCGGATAAAATCATGCCAGCTGCGAAATCGAGAGGCAGTTTAACCGGGTCGAGTGCTTTAAGCGTATCGAGTACTATTTTCTGTGCTTTGTCTATTGGTATCATAATTCTCTTTTTATCCTTTGCAGGCGCCGGATAGAATCCAGCGCTCCCAAGTTACATTACTTGCGCCGGATAGAATCCAGCGCTCCCAGGTTACATTACTTGCGCCGGATAGAATCCAGCGCTCCCAGGTGCGATTCAATCAAACACATGGATCGCGGCGGATTTGAAATGCGCCCAGACATCATCCCCGACTGTGCAGTTAAATTCCTTCATGGTACGGCTTGTTACACTTGCCCTGATTGAAAAGCCATCAGAACATTCAATGGTAAATCCAACAAGATTTTTTCCGATTGCCTCAATGCGTCGAATCACGCCTTTAAAACTGTTTTGCGCGCTGGATGCTATCTCATCCTTTGATAACAAAACCTGATTTGAATTAATCGAAACAGTGTATATGCGCTCATTGTCTGATTTTGCCTGCGCGCTGTTTAGTTCTCCCGCGTAATATATCCGCAAGCCTGAATCCGAGAGAAATTCCCAGCCGTCCTCTATCGGTCTTGCTTTCAGGCGATACAGGTTTTCAGGAGTCCACGGCGATATTTTCCCATCCTGCAAAGTAACAATCCTGTCAGCGATATCATAAGCGCGGGATAACTCGTGAGTTGTGAATATCACGGATTGATCATCCGGCAGATTTCCAATAACGCTTTGGAGGATTTCATTGCTTTGAGAATCCACATTTGCGAACGGCTCATCCAGAAGAAGAATCTGTGTTTTGTGAACCATCGCACGGGCAATCGCAGCCCGTTTTAACTCGCCTGATGAAAACGTTCTCGGCGACCGTTTTTTTAAATCCTCGATTCCAAGCATTTGCAGATGTTTATCTATCATACTTAAATTTGAACCGGTCAATCCAAACGCCATGTTATGTTGAAGCGAGCCGGCAAAGAAAAATGGTTCCTGCGCGACAAGGGTTACATTCGCGCGATGTTCATCCGGTTTTTTGAAATCGACGCTTTTGTTTTGAATGCTCATTTTACCGGAATCAGGTGTGTCCAAAAGCGCCGCGATATTCAGAAGCGTTGTCTTGCCTGAGCCATTCGGGCCGACCAGCGCGACTCGCTCAGATTTTTTAAGCGTGAACTTATCGATGTCCAGTACAGTGGCATCATCGTAAACGCGTTTGATATTTCGCATTTCAAGTACGCTCATCGAGCAGTCCTGTGTGTGGCGGTATAGACAAGGGCGTTTATTCCGAATACGATAATCAGCAGGACAATTCCCAGCGCTGTCGCGCGCGCGAATTCACCCATGCTGGTAAGAAGCGCGATTCCGGTTGTTATCGTACGGGTTTTGCCCTCGATATTTCCGCCCAGCATCATTGAAACTCCGACCTCGGCGATAACCCGCCCGAATCCCGCAATCAGAGCAAGGAGAATCAATCCTCTAACCTCTCCAATTAGAACCCAGTATGCCCTGAGACGACTTGCTCCAAGTGTCAGAGCGGTTGTTATTATCCGACGGTCGGCGATTCGCACCGCGTTTGAAACCATGGTTAGAATTATTGGCGTAGCGAGAATGACCTGTCCGATAATTATCGCCGGTCGTGTGAACAGAAGATTATAACCGCCGAAAACGCTTTCTCTTGTCAGGAACATATAGACAAGATGCCCTACAACGACAGTCGGAAGGAACAACAACGTGTTGAAGATAATATCGAACGTTCGCCGCCCCTTGAAATCGCTCAGCCCGAACCATATTCCAAGCGGAAAGGCAATCAAAGCTGCTATTGCAGTTGATATCAGGGAGACATGAAAGGAGGTTCCAATCAATAGGAAAACCTCGCTGTCAAAACTGAACAGTAGTTTAAATGCTTCGGATATAGAATTAAATAATTTATCCATGTGATTTTACCCCCTGGGAACGCCGGAATCTTTCCGGCGCATTGGCGCATAAGCGCCAACGAAAAAGACGTGAACGCCTTTATGCGCCGGAAGGATTCCGGCGCTCCCAGGGGTGTGGATTCACCTATGAACCAGGTGTATTCTCAATGAAATCAGGATTCTCAATGTAATTCGGTTCATCAAGAACCGTGAAGAGCGTATGTCCATTCACCTTGAATTTACTGATTATTTCCTGGGTTTCATCGCTGGTTATCCACCATGCAAACTCTTTTATCTCAAGCTGCTTCAAATGAGGATGTATCTCCGGGTTTAATATCAACACAGAATAAACATTCTCAAGGATGGCATCACCGCTGAATAATATTGGCAGATTGAGTTTGTCAATCATTGAGTAATAGGTTCCGGTATCAGTTAGTGTGTATGCCTGCTGTTCATTCGCCATTGTAAGGACAGCGCCCATTCCCTGTCCGGCAGGTTTATACCAGTCGCCGGATGGCTCAATGCCAGCCGCTTCCCAGACACTTTTCTCTCTTTTGTGAGTGCCTGAATTATCACCGCGCGAGATAAAATCTGATTTGCTGTTGCTCAATTTTTTCATGGCTTCGCGAATGGTTTTAGCTTCTTTTAATCCCGCAGGATCGGATTCGGGGCCTATAATCACAAATTCATTCTGGCAGATATACATTCGAGCCAGTGCCCAATCGTCTTTGATATATTGCAGTTCACTTTGCGGCGCGTGAACGAGCACAACATCAACATCGCCATCACGTCCGTGCTGAAGCGCCTTTCCGGTACCCACGGCTATTACGTCAACGGCAATTCCCGTTTGCCTGGTAAAATCGGGTAGAATATGTTTCAGCAATCCTGAATTATCCAGGCTGGTTGTGGTTGCAAGTCGAATGGTTTCCAATATAACCTGTTCTTCATCCGGCATTTTGGTATCGCTTGTTTCAGTACCCTCTACCGTATCAGGTGATTTTCCGGTTTTGCCATCCGGTTTTTCGGGCTGAGTATTCGTGCATCCAAAAAGCAATGCTGTTAGTAAAAAAAGAACAATAATGTAATGCATGCGTTTCATCTTGCAGCACCTCGTTGTAATAGTTTCCCCTCCGGTGAAATAAGCAAGGGGCGAATTTGAAATGGATAGATAATTATCACATCGTTATGCAATTAGATACATAACGGTTCATTATGTATCACAACGCATAACGCTTTGTCAATAGCGAATCGTGCATCATGGGTGATATTGATATATGCGTCGCTAATTGCCATGAATACAGCCTGTTGAGCCATTAGGCAAACATATATTATTCAGGAATAACTATTAAGCATGTTAGGGGCGTATAACACTTGCCATCTTAAAATTATGTTAAAAATGTGGTTTTGAAATCATTGACATCATTGACAGACTGTGAAAAACTTCACTTTCTATGCGAAAATCCGCTGAAAATAACAAAGAAACTCCAAGGGTATCAAGCGATCCGTTATCCCCTGAACGATTTGTGAGGATTACTGGTACTCAAAAACCGTTTGAGCTCATTCTAAGCTCTCTGGATGATATCCTGAAAAAGGATTCATGTTGGGAGGGAATAAAGGAAATCCTGGATTCATGCCGCGCGATTGTTGAAGTCCAGGTAAAACATGCCGAATCGCTGCCCGAATTAACAGTTATTACCAAAGAGATTGCCAGAGAGCGTTTCGATGGCAACACTCCGGCATTACGTAAAGAGGATTTTCTGGTTTATGAATCGGAGTTTATACCTCTGGTGAAGGAAATATTATTGGCGATGGATGTTGATGAGCCGGACATTGAAACATTAGGCGATAATCTTCTAAAACGGTTCATTGGAAACGCCGGCGAACTGCTTGATGAAATCAATGAATCCTCGAATATTGATGATGAAACAGTGTTGATTGGGTTAAATTCCGCTTACCAGGTTTTTCTGGTTAATGCCGCGGCGCAAATCCGGGACGATTTTGAACAGGATGTCTGGGAAAATGGATTCTGCCCGATATGCGGCACAGGACCGGAGATGGGGCGGATTGCATCCCGGGATAACCATTATTACCTGTCATGCGCGCTGTGTTTCACTGAATGGAAATATCCAAGAATGAGTTGCCCGTTTTGCGACAATGAAAATCACAGCGAACTGGCATATTTCGAGGCTGAAGAATACAAGGGATACAGAGTGAATATTTGCAGGAAATGCAATTCGTATATAAAAGCCACTATTGAATACGATTTAAACAGAAGACACATCCCCGTACTGGATGCCTTATACACGCTTGAGCTGGATTCATCCGCGGCAGGTGAGGGATTCGAACACGGGGAAATTTCATTCAGTGGAATTGATTCATGATTTCAATTTCGCTGGAAAATACTTACGTAAATCATGAGAAAGGACCAACACGCTTATGGATCGACGTCAATTTTTATCATCAATCGGAAAAGGAGTAGGCGCGGCTTTGGTTACCGCCGGTGTTCTCGGCGCCAGACCAGCCAGAGCACAGGCCAAATGGGCTGTCGATGGCAGGCCGCTTAAAATCGCCTACGCCACTGAGAAAACCAGTATCTGCCCCTACTGCGGAGTTGGATGCGGATTATTGGTTGCATCAAAGGATGGCAAAATCATTAACATTGAGGGCGACCCCGACCATCCGATTAACGAAGGCTCCCTTTGCTCAAAGGGAAATTCCGTTTTTCAAGTCGCCCAAAACGAGCGCCGCGCCGACAAGGTGCTTTATCGCGCTCCAAAAGCATCCGAGTGGAAAGAGGTCAGCTGGGATTTTGCAATCGACAAAATCGCAAGGAATTTCATCAAGGCTCGTAATGAAACTTTCGTGAAAACGGAAGGCGGAGTTACAGTCAACCGCACGGATGGAGTATGCAACTTCGGAGGCGCGTCTCTGGACAACGAGGAATGCTACATCCTCTCAAAAATGACACGCGCGATGGGCCTGGTTCGAGTCGAACACCAGGCGCGCATATGACACTCCTCCACTGTGGCCAGTTTGGCCGCTACATTTGGAAGGGGGGCTATGACCAGTCACTGGATCGATATGATCAACGCTGATGTGGTCATGATCTGCGGATCAAACGCCGCTGAGAACCATCCGATTTCAATGAAATGGATTCGGCGCGCAAAAGAACACGGCGCGATTGTTCTCAACTGCGATCCCAGATACACGAGAACGAGTTCGTTCTCGGATCATTACTGCAGGCTCAGAAGTGGAACCGACATCGCACTTGTCGGCGGCATGATTAACTACGCCTTGCAGAATAACCGAATCCAGAAGGAATATGTCGCGAACTACACCAACGCCGGATTTATCATCAACGACGAATACAATTTCGAGGACGGCATGTTCGCAGGTTGGGACGGGAAGAAGTACGACAATTCAAAGTGGGCGTACGAACTTGATGATGATGGCATTCCGAAAATCGACCGCACTTTGCAGAATCCGCGATGTGTCTTTCAACTGATGAAAAAGCACTACAAGCGTTATGATGTGGATACGGTCTGCAGAATTACAGGCGCTGACAAGGATGATTTCCTGAAAGTCGCGGATATTTACACATCGACGCACAAACGGGACAAGGTTGCCACGTGGCTCTATGCTATGGGCACAACTCAGCACACTCACGGCACACAGAATATTCGAACCTACGCGATGCTCCAGCTGCTTCTTGGCAATATCGGAATGGCTGGCGGTGGAATCAACGCTCTTCGCGGTGAGTCGAACGTGCAGGGATCAACTGACCATTGTCTTCTGTTCCATATCCTTCCCGGATATCTCAAAACACCGACAACTGCTCATGTTGATTTGAAAACGTTCCTGGAGAAAACCACACCGAAATCGAACGACCCAAAGAGTGCGAACTGGTGGCAGCATACGCCGAAATACATGGTCAGCCTCCTGAAAGCGTTCTGGGGACCTGCTGCCACGAAAGCGAACAATTTCGCCTATGACTGGCTGCCCAAGCGAAACCGAAGCATGGTGCATACGCACATGCACATATTCGAGGAAATGTTCGAGGGTAAAATCAAGGGCGGATTATTCTGGGGACAGAATCCGGCAGTTGGCGGGCCTAACTCGAATCTTGAGCGAGCAGCTTTGGGTAAACTTGACTGGATGGTTGTCGCTGAACTTTGGAAGACTGAGACAGCGACATTCTGGAAACGCCCGGGAGTTGATCCGAAAACCATCGATACGGAAGTATTCATGCTTCCAGCCGCCGCGAGTGTTGAGAAAGAAGGTAGTGTCTCGAACTCTGGCAGATGGGCGCAATGGCGATACAAGAGCCAGAACCCGCCGGGCGACGCAAAAACCGATTCATGGATAATCGGGAAACTGGTTGAGAAATTCAAAGAGCTTATGCCAACTCTCGATAAAACCGGAGTTCCTGAACCACTCACAAAACTGTATTGGAATTACGGCGAACACGATGAGCCGGATCCGCACATGATAGCAAAGGAAATCAACGGCTACTATATGAAGGACATGACTGACAGCAAGGGTGTCGCTCACAAGAAAGGCGAACTATGCAAGAATTTCGTTTCTCTCACCGATGACGGCGCCACTTGTTCAGGCAACTGGCTCTATTCAGGTTCCTACAACGAAGACGGCAACAACATGGCGCGTCGAGGTGTGAATGACGCCATGAACAATATCGGGCTTTATCCCGGATGGTCGTGGTGCTGGCCCATTAACAGAAGGATTATCTACAACCGGGCGTCAGTTGACCTTGAGGGCAGGCCATGGGATCCCAAACGATGGGTTATCCGGTGGAATCCGAAACTCAAGGACGGCGCAGGCGGTTGGGAAGGCGATGTTCCTGATGGCGGATGGGCGCCCGGAACAAAGCATCCATTTATTATGAGACCGGAAGGGCACGGATGCCTGTGGGCAACAGCTCTAAAGGACGGGCCTTTCCCCGAGCATTACGAGCCGATGGAAAGCCCGGTTCGCAACCTTATGTCCAACCAGCAGAACAACCCGCCGGCTTATATCTTCGGCACGAAGTCAATGGTTGGCTCGACTGAATATCCGGTTATTTGCTCTACATACCGTGTTTCAGAACACTGGCAGGCAGGCGCAATGACTCGTAACCTGTCCTGGCTGGTTGAACTTGTTCCAGATGCCTTCGCTGAAATCGGCGCTGATTTCGCAAACAGGCTTCGAATAAAGAACGGGGATAAACTTGTTATCAAGACAGTCCGTGGAAGCATGGAGGTTTACGCTCTTGTAACCAATCGATTCAAGCCGTTTGTGATTGACGGAAAACAGGTTGATCAAATCGGTGTTGTCTGGCATTTCGGTTACGAGGGAATCGCAAAAGGCGATTCCGCGAATCTCCTGACCCCCCATGCGGGTGATGCCAACACGGCGATTCCTGAATTCAAGGCATTCATGTGTAATGTAAGGAAGGTGGTGTAAATCATGAAAGCACTTCTACATGACATGACACGATGTATCGGCTGCAGGGGATGCCAGGTTGCCTGCAAGCAGTGGAATAATCGGCCCGCGGAGAAAACTACTTTCTTTGCCGGGCCGGGATACCAGAATCCGGCTGACCTGAGCGCGAGCACATATACGCTCATCACATACAACGAGGTTGAACACAACGGGCATTTCGACTGGGTGTTCGGCAAACTGCAGTGCAAGCATTGTCTTGAACCTGCATGCGCCGCGATTTGCCCGGTCGAGGCAATCACAAAAACCGAATCAGGCGCCGTGGTCGTTGACCGCGAACTCTGTATCGGATGCCAGATGTGCGCGACTGCGTGCCCGTTCAACGTACCGAAGTACGATGAGGAAGGCGATGGCAAGATGTATAAATGCTGGCTCTGCCTTGACAGGCTTGAAGCCGGTGATGTTTCAGCCTGCGCGAAAACCTGCCCTCCACAGGCAATATTCATGGGTGACAGGGATGACGTTCTTAAAGAGGCGAAACGTCGAATCGCTGCTGAACCAGATAAATATGTTCCACAGATTTACGGTCTCGAAGAAGCCGGAGGAACATGCGTTTTTCATATTTCAAACGTTCCGTTCAGCGCTCTCGGATTCCCGGTTGATGTTCCGAAGGAAGTAATTCAAGTCAGCCGCGCGGAAATTATCCCGTCGCTGAATGGCATCAATCCGGCTGCAATCGCGGCGAGTGTCGCGGTGGCAGGTGTCGGATGGGTAATCAAACGCCGTACCGAACTGGAGAAAGAGGATAGTTAGGAATTTGAGATTTTAATAAGCGTGTTGATTTAGTATATGGAAATTTCAATAGCAGAGGGTTTTAACCCTCTGCTTTTTCTATATATATTTATTAGGTTGAATAACTTGTCAGGTCGAATAACCTGTCAGGTCGAATAACACGTCATTCCCGCGAACGCGGCTGTTGAAAAAGGGGTAGGTTTTAATGTAACCTGGAATGCCTTTATTAAAAAGAGTGAATCAATTATACAA
>CBDURE010000075.1:0-17138 GCA_965369605.1 uncultured bacterium | reverse complement strand
TTTTGAGAATTTACATTTCCGGTAATGGAAATTCGCATTCCTTTATTCCAAGGAGAAGGTGAGATGGTGAAAAAGAACGCAGAGGTCTTGAAAAAGATCATTATGGAAAATACTTCAGCTCAATTGAATTTTAAGGATGAGCTTCCAAAGGTTGACTACTCAAGCATTCCTCAGGTAAAGGAAATACCTTACCTGATTGGAGTGCAGTTGATTAGTTTCCAATGGTTTTGTGATGAGGGGCTTCGCGACCTCTTCGAAAGAGTGTTTCCCATACGTGGATATTCAGACAACCTTGAATTGGAGTTTGTCGATTACTTTGTCGGCGAACCGACCATTTCAGTTGAAGAATGTAAAAATCGCGACCTGTCATTTTCCGCTCCTCTTCGGTTGAGGTTGAGGCTTCATAACAAACTGACAAACGCGATAGTCGAGCAGGATGTTTTTCTGGGCGACCTTCCGCTGATGACAAAAACCGGAACCTTCGTTATCAACGGAGCCGAGCGCGCGGTGGTTAGCCAGCTTGTTCGTTCACCGGGCGTTTATTTCATGGAGAAGCCCACTCCAAAAGATACGAAGTCCTATTACGCGCGAATCATTCCAAACAGGGGCGCATGGATTGAAGTGGAATATGAGGATGTCGAGAAAGGGTTAACAATCGCACGGCTTGACAAGGTTAAGAAAATTAACGCGACCAACCTTCTGCTTGCTTTGGGATTTCAAATCGATACAAAGAAATGGATTGTCAGGCACGAGCCAATTGAAGTGAAAGTCGAACCGCGTTTCTCTGACCTGAAAGGACTCGTACCGCCACAGGATATCAAGGACCCCACGACGAGCAAGATTCTCGCTCCCAAGAACAAGGAAATATCCGCGGCAACCGCTGAGAGAATCTGCGATATTCTGAAAAGCGATGACATCATCACATTTATTTATCCGGTGAAAGACCTCCCGATGAACAAGAGCCTGATTGAAACATATCTTGACGCGGGAATCGAAACTGAAAAAGAAGCGCTTATTGATATCTACAAGAAACTGCGCCCGGGAGACCCGCCAAACCTTGAAACCGCGCGGAATCTCATCGAGGGCAGGTTCTTCGATGAAAAGAAATACGACCTCTCACCGGTCGGGCGTTATAAATTGAACAAGCGTCTGGGAATTGATATTCCACTCCCGATTCGCTACCTGACCAAGATTGACCTGATTGAGACAATACGCGAACTTGCCCGTACTAAAGAATGCAGTGATGATATTGACCATCTCGGCAATCGCAGAATCAGAAGCGTTGGTGAGTTGATTCAGAATCATTTCCGCAAGGGTTTGTTAAGGATGGAGCGCGTCGCAAGGGAACGCATGGCAACTCAGGAGGCATCACGACTCACACCGCAGGCTTTGATTAACACAAGAAGCGTTGTTGCCGTTCTCAAGGAGTTTTTTGGTTCGTCGCAGTTAAGCCAGTTTATGGATCAGACAAATCCGCTTGCTGAACTTACTCACAAAAGGCGATTATCAGCTCTTGGTCCGGGTGGACTTAGCCGTGAGCGCGCCGGTTTCGAGGTTCGCGACGTTCACCATTCGCACTATGGACGAATCTGCCCGATTGAATCTCCTGAAGGCCCGAATATCGGTTTGATTGGCTCGCTGGCATCTTATGCGAAAATAAACGAGTATGGATTCATTCAGACGCCGTATCGTTCAGTTAAGAAGGGCAAGGTTTCAACGGAAATTAATTATCTTACAGCGGATGACGAGGATGATTTCAAAATCGCCGGCGCTAACGCTCTGCTGGACAAGAACAACAGGTTTGTTGAACCAAAGGTAAGTGTCAGGCACAGGAAAAACGTTTACAAGGAAGATGCTAATGAAATTCAGCTGATGGACGTTTCCCCGATGCAGCTTGTATCTCCAACAACGGCTTTGATTCCATTCCTCGAACATGATGATGCCAACAGGGCGCTAATGGGGTCAAACATGCAGCGGCAGGCTGTTCCGCTAATGACTCCCGAAGCTCCGCTTGTTGGAACCGGCATGGAGAAAAAGATCGCTCAGGATTCGGGTGTTGTTACCATCGCTGAAAATGCAGGAAGAATAGTTGAACTTCAGTCAGACAAAATCGTGATTGAGCAAAAAGACGGAACAAAGGTTAGTTACAACCTGCAGAAGTTCACACGTTCCAACCAGGGAACCTGCATGAACCAGAAACCGATTGTCGAAATAAACCAGCAGGTTACGGACGGGCAGCCAATCGCTGACGGATTCAGTGTTGACAGGGGTGAACTCGCGCTTGGAAAGAATATCCTTGTGGCATTCATGCCGTGGCGCGGATACAACTTCGAGGATGCTATTCTGCTAAGTTCCAGGCTGGTTGAAGATGATGTTTATACTTCAATTCATATCGATAAATATGAGTGCGAGGCGCGGGATACCAAACTTGGTCCTGAGGAGATAACAAGAGATATTCCTCACCTTGGGGAAAACCTGCTTCGTAACATTGATGATACCGGTGTGATTGTAGCTTCAACATCAGTTATGTCAGAGGATATCCTTGTTGGCAAGGTTACACCAAAAGGTGAAACTGAACCGACTCCCGAGGAAAAACTGCTAAGGGCGATTTTCGGTGAGAAATCACTGGATGTCAGAAATACATCACTGAAAGTTCCTCATGGCGGAAAAGGCAAAGTAATCAATGTCAGGACATTCTCGCGTGAAGATGGCGATGAGCTGTCTCCCGGCGTGAATAAACTGGTCAGGGTTCTTGTAGCGCAGCGAAGGAAAATTCAGGAAGGCGACAAGATGGCTGGGCGGCACGGAAACAAGGGTGTTGTTTCTAAAATCATCCCCAAGGAGGATATGCCATTTCTGTTGGACGGCACACCGGTTGATATCGTACTCAACCCGATGGGTGTTCCTTCACGTATGAACCTTGGGCAGATTCTTGAAACTCATCTCGGATATGCGGCAAAAGAACTTGGATTCAGAGCCATTACTCCGGTCTTTGATTCTGCGAGTGAAGATGAAATCAAAGAGGCTCTTATAGCAGCCGGTTATCCGGAATCCGGAAAAGTAACTCTCTATGATGGCAAAACCGGCGAGTCTTTCGATAACGAAATTACCGTTGGCCAAATTTACATGCTCAAACTCAACCACCTTGTAGAGGATAAAATCCATGCGAGAAGCGTTGGTTCGTACGCGCTGGTTACACAGCAGCCTCTTGGTGGAAAAGCGCAGTTCGGTGGCCAGAGATTTGGAGAGATGGAGGTCTGGGCGCTTGAAGCGTACGGCGCCGCCTACACTCTGCAGGAAATTCTGACAATCAAATCGGATGACGTTGACGGACGAAACAGGACGTACGAGGCAATTGTCAAGGGTGATGTTCTTGAAGAACCGGGTATTCCCGAATCGTTCAATGTTCTAATCAAGGAACTTCAAGGATTGTGCCTGGATATTACGTTGTCCTCCAAGCGTGAGGGCTCCGAGGATGATGAGGATCTGATTATTTAATCTTTCGTTCGAGGTTTATGTGTTATGCCTTCGAGTGAAATTTGTTTTTATATTTTTATTTAAGCCGAATGCGGTTATTTAAGTCATCTAACATCTGTGAGGCAATCGATGGCTATGAACTTGAAAGAAATAAACTCTGTCAGTATTAGGCTGGCATCTCCTGAGAAAATCATGAGCTGGTCTCATGGAGAGATAAAAAAACCGGAAACGATTAACTATCGTACCCTGAAACCGGAAAAGGATGGCCTTTTCTGTGAAAGGATTTTCGGTCCAACCAGGGATTGGGAATGCTACTGCGGCAAATACAAGAAATCGCGTTATCGTGGTGTTATCTGCGACAAGTGCGGTGTCGAGGTTACTGTCAGCAAGGTTCGCCGCGAAAGGCTTGGGCATATCACTCTGGCATCCTCGGTCTGCCATATCTGGTATGTGAAGGGAATCCCGGGACGAATCTCTGCTCTTTTGAGTATTAAATCAAAAGATCTGGAGAAGGTCGTATATTACATTTCCTTCATTATCACAGAGGTTGACAAAGACCGAATCAAAGACCTCATGCCTCTTCTCAAGGAAGCTGTGGACCTTGAAGTTCAGGAAAGAGTTACGATAGACCCGCAGGAGGAATCTGAACTCAAACTTGACCTTAGTGGATTGATTGCAAACCTGCTGTCTGAAGGCTGGACCGCGGCTAAATCCATTTCTTTTAAAGGCGTGAAGAAGGCGTTTGTCAAGAAAGATGACAAATTCACTGAATCAATTATTCGTGAACTTATTCTTAACGGTATAACAACCATTGAAGCAACTGACCCCAGCGGAAAGAATCATGAGTTTGATTTCGCTGAGCAAACATCCTCCTTTCTGAAAGACAAGGAACCGATAGATAACATTGTTGACCCGCTTACCGGAGAAGTTCTCGCTAACAAAGGTGTTGAACTTAATCAGGATGCCCTGAAACGGCTTTTTGATGCTGGTATTTTCAGTTTGGATGTCCTCGACCGCCAGCAGCGAATGATACTTGAATCGCGTGCCCGTGAAAATGAAAAACGGCTTGAGGAAATTCGCGCGGCTCTTGACCTGCTTCTTGAACTGGAACTGAAAGGGCTTTTAAGTGAATCCGAGTACAGGCGTCTGGCGCTTCTTGGTGATGTAATCGAGGAACGCCTTGGTGTCAAACTGGATACTTTCTTCAAAGCGCAGATGGGGGCCGAAGCGGTCAAGTACCTGCTTGGAAAAATCGACCTGAAGGCTGACGCGATAGAACTGAGAGAACTGATTATAACCTCAACCAGCCGCGCCAAGCGTGCCAAATATATCAAGCGGCTGGGAATTATTCGCGCTTTTCTTAGAAGCGGCAACAAGCCGGAATGGATGATTCTAAATATTCTTCCTGTTATTCCACCTGAACTGCGCCCGATGGTTCAGCTTGAGGGTGGACGATTCGCCGCCAGCGACCTTAACGACCTCTATCGACGTGTCATTAACCGGAATTCACGGCTGAAACGTCTTGTCGATATAAAAGCTCCGGAAAGCTTGATTCGAAATGAGAAACGAATGCTCCAGGAGGCTGTTGATGCTCTAATCGACAATGGGCGACGCGGCAAGGTGGTTACTGGCTCAAACAACCGGCCTTTGAAATCACTCTCCGACCTTCTAAAGGGCAAACAGGGACGATTCCGACAGAACCTGCTTGGAAAGCGTGTTGACTATTCCGGGCGTTCCGTTATCGTTGTTGGGCCTGAGCTTAAACTGCACCAGTGCGGTATTCCCAAAATCATGGCGCTGGAATTCTTCAAACCTTTCGTTTTGAAGAAAATTGTTGATGAGGGCTACGCTCCTCAAATTAAAAATGCGAAAATGCTTGTGGAGCAACTTGACCCGAGAGTCTGGGATGTTCTTGAGACTGTTATCAAGGGAAATCCCGTTATGCTCAACCGTGCTCCAACACTGCATCGCCTTGGTATTCAGGCGTTTGAGCCGGTTCTTATTGAGGGCAAGGCAATTCAGATTCATCCTCTTGTCTGCCAGGCTTTCAATGCGGACTTCGACGGCGACCAGATGGCTGTTCATCTTCCTCTTAGCCTCGCTGCTCAGGCGGAAGCAAGAACACTGATGCTGTCCTCTAACAACCTTCTGAAACCGGCTGATGGAAAGCCAATCGTCGGACCAACGCAGGATATGATTGTCGGTATCTATTATCTTACTGTTGAACTTGCAGATATGCCTCTCACTTCCTGTTCCGAGCTTTTTAAGCCCAAATTCCAAAATCTTAGACAGAGTAGGGGAACACGGTTCTTTGCCAATGAGGATGAACTGATAACAACTTATGAACTTGACAAAATCAAACTGCACGAACCGGCTCTGGTGAGAATCTCAAAGGCATCTGTTGTTGAACAAATTCCGTTTAGAAAAGCAATCCCGACAAATCGAGTGATTGAAACAACATGTGGACGAGTTATTTTCAATCAGCTTATGCCAAACGATATTCCCTTCTATAACGTAATGCTCAATAAATCGCTTGTGGGTGATATTGTCGCGAATCTCTACAAAACGCATGGAGTACACGTTACCGTGGAAATGCTTGATAAAGTCAAGGAAGAATCGTTTAAATTTGCCACAAAAGCCGGACTGACTATTTCAATCAGCGATGTTACTATCCCGCCAACGAAATGGGACATCATTGCAGATACGGAAAAGAAAATCGCAATCCTTGATAAACAAAAGCAATCTGGAAAAATTGACGATTTGCAGTGGTATCAGGATACAATCCACTATTGGACATCAGCCACAAATCAGGTGACAAAAGCGCTGATGGAACATTTTGACCGCATGAATCCAATTTACCTCATGTCAACTTCCGGTGCGAGAGGTAATATCCAGCAGGTTCGACAGTTGGCGGGAATGAGAGGCTTGATGGCTGACCCGTCCGGACGGATTATGGAACTGCCTATCAAGTCGAATTTCCGTGAGGGCCTTACTGTTCTGGAATACTTCATCTCAACTCACGGCGCGAGAAAGGGGCTTGCCGATACCGCGTTGAGAACCGCTGACTCCGGATATCTTACAAGGCGTCTTGTTGATGTCGCTCAGGATGTTATTATCACTGAAGAGGATTGCCAGACCACTGAATCCATGGAGGCTAAACCTACTAAATTCGGAAAGCGTATTGTTCAGAAACTTGGTGAAAGAATCCTTGGGCGAACATCGGCTCAGGACCTCATTGATGAGGAAACCGGTGAGATAATTGTTCGAATCGGTGAAATAATTGATGAGGAAATGGTTGAAAAAATCGAAGCCTTAAAACTGAATAAATTTACCGTCCGGTCTGTTCTCACATGCCAGACTAATCGCGGCGTTTGCCAGAAATGCGATGGGCGCGACCTCGCGACAGCACGGCTGGTGGAAATTGGAACGCCAATCGGTATTATCGCCGCGCAGTCAATCGGAGAACCGGGAACACAGTTAACCATGCGTACGTTCCATACTGGTGGTGTCGCTGCTGACCATGACATCACGCAGGGACTTCCAAAAGTTGAACTTCTGTTCGAACTTTTTGAAGCTCGTTATCAGAAAGAGGGAGCGCTTATTACAGATACCGCAGGGACAATTCGAATCAACAACGACCCATTTATCATGACAATCGAATGCAAGGAACACGACGCTCAAGTTGCAAGAGATCTTGAACTGGAAAAGGATAAGAAAACAAAAGGAAAGAAAAAAAAGAAAAAAAGGGATGAAATACAAACAACATTCACACTTGATGACATCGTTGGACGAAAACTCCTTGTCGTGGATGGAGACAAGGTCCGCAAGGGCGAGAAACTGACTCACGGAATGGTTAATCCACGACGTGTTCTTGCTTTACAGGGAATCCGGGAATGCCAGAAATTCCTTGTGGATGAGGTTCAAAGCGTTTATAAGGAACAGGGCGTTGACACAAACGACAAGCATATCGAGGTTATTATCAGGCAGATGCTCAGATTTGTGAAAATCACTGATCCGGGAGATACTGATTTGCTCACGGGTGACCTTGTTGACCACTCCCGGTTTGATAAAATCTGCCTCCGATATATAGATGCGAAATTACAGCCTCCAAAATCTGACCCGATTCTGCTCGGTATTTCAAAAGCATCACTCTCAACTGAAAGCTTCCTCTCAACAGCGAGTTTCCAGGAAACCACCAAGGTTCTCACAAATGCCGCTGTCGAGGGCAAAACCGATTACCTGCGTGGCTTGAAGGAGAATGTCATTATCGGACGTCTCGTTCCCGTTGGCACTGGACAGGAAAAATTCCAGAATCTCATGGTGAAACTTGCCCATGCGCCAATCAGCGGTGATGATGAAATAATCGAGGAAGGCGAAAAACCGGTTGAGTAACTGTTCAATTCAATCCATACATTAAACACAAACAGCACCACGCATCAGCGTGGTGCTTTTCATTACCGCCATGAATTATAAATCATGTCTTGAAAACCGAGCCCCGAACGTTTGTGAGGGGTAAGCGTGACCGCAGCCTACTGCGACACTCCCGCTTCTTTCATCTTCCTCAAAGCATCCTTCGCTTCCTGATAATCGCCATCCAATTTAACGGCAATCTCAAATTGTTTAATCGCCTCATCATTTTTACGCACCTGCGCCAGCATCAATCCAAGATTATAATGACTCTGCGCGTTATCAGGATTCATTTCCACAAGTTCCTTCATCTCGACAATCGCCTCGGTTGTCTTTCCCGACCTGAACAACGTGAAGGATAGATTCATTTTCGCCTTGAGATACCTGGGGTTTATCGCAATTGCATCCCTGAATTTCCCAATCGCGGATTGCAATTCCTCCCTTTCCATGTAAACCAGCCCGGCGTTGAAGCGCGACTCAGCATACTTCGGATTTGCCTCCGACGCTTTATCATACATTTCAATCGCCTTATCCAAATCACCCAGTTTCTTATAGCTGGAGCCCATATTGTTGTACGCATCCGCGTATATGGGATATGTTTGCAAAGCGAGTTCCTGATATTTAATCGCCTGCTGGTATTCACCCTCCCTGAATGCCAGTATTCCAAGAGTGTAATACGTTGACGCCGGATTGGTCGCTTTACGATAGGGAACAAGCGTGGGAATCGCGAGGATTACTATAACAAGTGTCGCCGCAAGATATCGCTTGCTGGATTGCAAATCGTAATTTCGATTTTTCAGCAGTTTAATGTACTCGACAACTCCGAAACCGGCGAATCCAACAAGCACGGCTGTAAGAGGAATACGGAATCTGCTGACTACTGTAAAAACCATCAACCCAATAAACAGCGACGCGAGATAGAATAAAAGGAGCATTATCCTGCTGTCTTTTTTGTTTGCCAGTATTATTCCAATAAGCCCCAAAAGGCTGATTAATCCAAACGGCACAAAGAAAAGCAGCAGCAACGGCACATGTTTTTTTTCAAATGGCAGATTGTAATTATTCGGAATTTCATACGTGTTTATCAGCCAGTAGAACTTGTTGATCTCATAGGACAGCCATCTGGGAAAATCACCCGTTATTTCCGCGAACCCGCGTTTCATCCAGTACGCCGAAACCTCTTTCGGCCCCAATTCACGGCCCTCAGCCAGCTCGGCAATTTCCCGCGCTTTTTCCTCCTCCTTTTCAATCGAATCACTTATCGATTCCCGGCGTGTGAATGTGGGAGCGGCATCCTTGTTCGCTCCGTAATAGAAGTTAACGCCCGTGTTGCATGTAAGAGGAATGAACTCGCCGCTTGCGTTGTAGTTATGTATCGTTACAGGCAGAATTGGAATCAGAATTCCGATTAGAAGAAGAACGCATTGCAAAAAAGGGGACTGTCCCAACCAAGCTTGTAAACCCGATAAACGCTTGGGTTCTGGATGTTGATTATTAATAATATCATGCTGGAAACCTGGTGTGGACTGTCCCCTTTTTTGCATGTCCTTTTTAATAACCGGCTTGTGATGAATGAAGTACCAGGCTAAAACAAGCGGGATGAACAACAATATATTCGGACGGTGTATGACCGCGATTCCCAAAACAAGCCCGGTGATAAAAGTCAACGGATAACACGGCTTCTGAGCATCCTGTTTAAGCAGAAGGAGGAGCGAAAGCAGATAGAAAAAAACTGTAAAGGTCGGCAGCAGCATCTTGCTTTCATAGAACGCAAACGGCGCGTGCAAAACAGCGAAAATCAGCGCGACAATCGCAGCCTTTTTTCCGAATACAACTTTGCTTACCATATAAATCAGAAACAGGTTGATTACTCCGACCGCATGCTGGACAGCCACAACGCTGCTTATTGATTCTCCGAAAACCTTGAAAATGCCCGCCATGATATATGGATAAAGCGGCGCCATGTAGAATACGCCGTCATGAATCAAATTCCCCGATGCTATTTCCCGCGCCCATTCATAATAGACTCCAGCGTCGCTGACAGCCTCGTTGAACAAAGGATTATTAGCGCTGTTCTGAATAAAATAAAAAATCCTCATGCCAATCGAGGCAACGAGAATAATAATCAGAAAAAGAGACGTTCTGTCAGGCGGTTGTTTCCCCTTAGCAGGGGTGGGTTTTAAACCCGCGCCTACGTTATCTGTCGTAGTTTTCTTTCGCTTTCGTTTCGCCATCGGACGTAAATTCTACATGATTTCAACATGAAATACCCGCACCGTGGGCTTGTTGAAAAAGGCAGAAAAATGTATGAACTGTAACCAGGCCATGCCGTCCCGAGCACAAATCTCGCGCAGCGGGATTTGTGGGTGAAATGCGTAATTCTTCTTCAAATCAGAATCCTATAAAAATCACAACAGTGACAATTCGTAAAACTCTGTGTATACTAACCATCACTATGGCGCTGACCGGCGCCTGAAATTCAAGAAAGGACTATAAAAATGGCACTTAAAGAGTATCCAAGGCAGTATATCTCCGGTGATTTTAACCCGGGAGATATCAAACAAATCGAATCTGAGTTTGAAAAATTGGAGAAGAGAACTATTAACTCTAAAGCGGATTTGGAGCAGTGGTTATTGGAAACAAGTGAATTGATATCCGTGCTAGGTGAGGAGGGCGCGAAGCGGTATGTCGATTCAACCTGCTACACCGAGGATGAGGAGATTCAGAAAAGGTTCCAGGAATACATCGGTGAGATTGAACCGAAAATCAAACCTCATGATTTCAACATCCTGAAAATGCTTGCTGAAAATCCATTAGCGAATGAACTCGAGGCAGGCATGTACGGCAACGTTATTCGTCGTGCGAAAAACAGAGTTGAGATTTTCCGCGAAGAGAACATACCTCTTCAAACCGATGAGCAGAAACTTAACAACGATTATCAGAAAGTTGTCGGCGCATCGATGGTCGAATTCGAGGGCAAGGAATACACTCTCCCCCAGATGAATAAATTCCTTGAGGTCAACGAACGCTCAAGGCGGGAAACGGCGTACATGGGAATCTGGGAAAGATTTCTCAAAGACAGCGATGAGTATGACCGCATTTACGATGAACTGATTAAACTTCGCACGAAGATGGCGAAAAACGCAGGGTTCGAAACATACCGCGAACTTCGATTCAGGGAACTTGAGCGTTTTGATTACGGCACAAAGGAATCGGTTGAATTTCAGGATGCTATCGCGGAAATCGTTGTTCCGCTTGTTGATGAAATCCACGAAAATCGCAAGGAACTTCTCGGCGTTGACACGCTCAGGCCGTGGGATTTGAATGTTGACCCAAAAAATCGAAAACCGCTGACTCCGTTTGAGAACGGCGAGGAACTGGCGCGGAAATGCCGTATGGCATTTGACAATGTCGATTCAAGGCTCGGGTCATATTTCGATGTCCTTATCGATAACAACCTTCTCGATCTCGACAGCCGCAAGGGAAAAGCTCCGGGCGGGTACATGTGCGGATTCGAGGAGCGGCGTGTTCCGTTTATTTTCATGAACGCCGCCGGAGTGCAGCGTGATGTCACCACGCTTTTACATGAGGGCGGACACGCGTTCCACACAATCGCATGCCGGGATCATGACATCGCCTCAAATCGCGATTACCCGATTGAATTCGCCGAGGTAGCGTCAATGAGCATGGAACTTCTCGCAGGCACATATATCAATGTTTTTTACGCCAACGAGGAAGAGGCAAAGCGCGCACGGAAAATGCATCTCTGGGGTGTCATCACAGTAATCCCGTGGATAGCCACTATCGACGCCTTCCAGCACTGGATCTACACGCATCCCGAACATACACACGATGAAAGGACAAAAGCGTGGGTGGAGATTTACGACAGGTTCAGGGGAAATGTCGTTGACATGAGCGGCCTCGACAACCACCGTGAAAATCGATGGATGCGCCAGCTGCATCTGTTCGGATATCCGTTCTATTATATCGAGTACGGCATCGCGCAGCTCGGAGCGCTTCAGGTGTGGTGCAACTACAAGAACAACCCGTCAAAAGCGGTCGAGGACTACCTTCACGGATTAAGCCTCGGTGGAAGCAAACCACTGCCTGAACTGTTCGGGGCAACGGGAATCAAATTCGATTTCTCCCGCGGCATGCTTCAGGAACTAATGGACATGGTCAAAGCGGAACTTGATGGGATGAAGGACGTTTAGGAAATACTAAATATTTGATAGGTTTTCTTGACAAAATCGAATGTTGTGATATAATTTAATCGAACTTAATTATCACTACTAAATCCAAGAGTAATAAAGATTTTACTTTATGCTCATTCCACTAGTAGATAAACAATTAAGTACGAAAAAAAAATTATATCTTGAGATTGGTAACTTCGGGAGAGGTTGCCTGTTCAGGTGAAACTGGATTATTGTGATAGATAAGTCGAGAGATATTTAGACCAGATTGACGTCTGGTCTTTTTTTATTGGAAATTCGCTTGTTGTTGTTGACAAATTACAACGTTGTAGTATAATTACAACAGAGGGGAAATATGGAGGAAGGTGGTTAGTTATGATGACAGTGTTTGGGGAATTCCTTCGGGAACGAAGGATAAAATTACGCATCACTTTGAGGGAGTTTTGTTTAAACCATGATTTGGACCCAGGAAACTGGAGTAAACTCGAAAGAGGTAAATTACCTCCCCCTCAAAGCACCAAGAAACTTGCGCAAATTGCAGGTTATCTTGGAATTGAAAAAGGATCTGATGATTGGCAGGTTTATATCGATTTGGCATTTTCAGAAAATGGTCGAATTCCTGATGACATTATGTCAGAAACGGAACTTGTAAAAAAACTGCCTATTTTCTTCAGATCGTTAAGGGGGGAACCATTAACAGAAGAGCAGATCTCGAAAATGATCGAGATGATACAAGAGGCTTGATATCAGTGA
Source organism: uncultured bacterium (assembly GCA_965369605.1). GTDB lineage: Bacteria > JAJVIF01 > JAJVIF01 > JAGGVT01 > JAGGVT01 > JAGGVT01. Next base: position 4,308 of record CBDURE010000075.1, on the reverse strand, counting down.
ATGTCTAAGGAGACATATCTATAATGTTAGATTATGATGAATTTGAGAGCATTAATCTTGTAGAAATTGAAGAAAAATCGAAGTTACTTTTAAATAAGTTTCATCCTTCTTCTGAAATTCCGGTACCAATCGAAGAGATAATTGAATATGATCTTGAAATTGCAATTATTCCTTTACTAAACTTCACAAAATCAACAAGTAGAGATGGCGTAATTGCAGGAGAGTTTTCAGAGATATTCATTGATCAGGGCATATTGGAATACAGAGCTCCTTTGGCAAGATATGTTTTAGCAAGAGAAATTGGTCATTTATTACTGCATCGCGACCTTTATGATGTGATGAAATTTGGCCCAATAAAAGAATGGCGAAACTATGTTGACTCAATTCCAAGACTTACCCAAATGAAAGTTAAATATGAAGCGCATTGTTTTGCAGGTTATATTCTTGTACCCGGGAATAAACTATCTGAAAAGTTAAAACTCTTTATGCTAAAATTCCATGAACGAGAAATCGACATAGATAAAATAAGTGATATCGCATGGGAAGCGGCTATTGATGAACTATCAAAAGAATTTGCAGTTATAAAAGATGTAATAAGATGGCGAATCCAAAAAGAAAACCTGCATGATTTAATCTAATTATTACTGCTCAAACAACCCAGACTGCGGTCCGCCTGATTTCCCCAGATGCTTAAACGCAAGATGTGTCGCGTGCCTGCCTCTTTTGGTGCGGCTTAGGAAGCCTATCTTCAGCAGGAACGGCTCGACCATCTCGCTTAGAACATCCGGCTCCTCCTGAAGGGTCGCACTGATTGTCTCGATGCCGACCGGCCCGCCATTATAGACATCTATTATTGTCGTAAGGAATTTACGGTCAAGCCCATCCAGGCCGAGCTTGTCAACCTTTTCCAATTCCAACGCTTTTTCAGCTATCTCTTTTGAGATTTTACCATCCGCCTTAACCTGCGTATAGTCACGCACTCGCCTTAACAGTCGATTCGCGATTCTCGGAGTGCCGCGGCTTCTGCATGCGACAAGTGTTGCGGCGTTGTCTTTAATCTCCACGTTCAAAATTTTCGCGCTTCGCTTTGCAATCGCGGTGAGGTCATCATCGTTGTAGAAATCAAGGTGATGGAAAATCCCGAACCTGTCGCGAAGCGGCCCTGTCAGCAGGCCCGCGCGAGTTGTCGCGCCGACAAGTGAAAACGGCTTGAGTTCGATATTGATCGTTTTAGCGTAGGGGCCTGAATCGACGACAAAATCGACACGGAAATCCTCCATCGCGGGATAAATAAATTCCTCAACGATATTCGGGAGGCGGTGGATTTCATCGATAAAAAGAACATCCCCAGCCTTGAGATTTGTCAGGATGCCCATTAAATCACCGCTTCTGAGAAGGGCGGGTCCGCTGGTCGAGACAAGTCGGGTTCCCATTTCAGACGCGACTATATGCGCCAGCGTTGTCTTGCCAAGACCGGGAGGGCCATAGAACAAAGTATGCTCATGCGCGTCGTCGCGTTCCTTTGCAGCCTGAATCGAGATTCGCAATTTCTCGATAACATTACGCTGCCCGATTATTTCATCAAGCGACTGAGGCCTGAGACTCAGGATAAAATCCTCATCCTCAGGGTTTAAAGCGCTGGTGTCTATTATTCGTTCGCGAGTCATAGGTTTAATCAACCTCACAAAGATTGCCTGATTATATCATCATTTGTTTAGTGATTGAAGAGCTAGTTTGAAATATCATTGTGCCTTTTCTTACACCTTACTTTTCTTACCCCTTGCGGCACCCGGCTAGTAAATATTCAAATTGGCAAACCATCTTTCTCCCCTCTCTTGATGCAGGAGAGGGGTCGGGGGTGAGGTTATTTGATCATTGATAACGCGCGAGGAAGAACGGAAATAGTCGCCGGCGTTTTAACGGGAAGGTCGCCATCAACGCCCATCTCACACGGAGTGTCAGTTTCGAACGTAATCTCCGATGCTCTTATCTCCGTTACTTCGCGCATGTTTACAAACGTGCCTTTGAAAATCGATGGAATGCTGCAAACCATTTTAAATTTCGACATCTTTCGAATCAGAATCAAATCGAGCAGGCCGTCACCATGAATCGCATTGGGCGCGATCAACATTCCGCCGCCGATAAAATTATTATTGCACGCTATCACCCACATGAATTCATCATCGATAACAGCGCCATCCGCGGTTATCCTGATATGAACGGGCTTAAGGCGACTCAGCGTTTTCAAAAACAGCAGGACATAATTTCGCTTAACGAAGCCTTTGGTTTCACGCCTGACAATAAGCGTTTCAGAATCAATCCCAATTCCAGCCGTATTCAAAAATCGTTTGCCGTTGATAATCCCGACATCGATTTTCCAGTCATCGCCGTTGATTAGATTATCAATCGCAGCCACAGGATCGATTTTGATTTTCAACATGCGGAAGAGATCATTGCCTGAGCCGAGTGGGATTATTCCCAGCGACTGCTTCTCCAAATCGATTCCTTCCAAAATATCATGAACAGTGCCATCCCCGCCGGCTGCGACAATCGAATCAAAGCCCTTTTCATGCGATGTCTCAGCAGTCTGGCGGGTTTCATCCCTGTTTTTGGGAACAGCGATTTCATATCGCCATCCGGCGGACTTCATCTTCTCCTCAAGCAATGGAAGGATATCGCGGAAATTTCCCTTTCCAGCGGTCGGGTTGATTACTATTATCGCGTTGCGTTTGGGCAAATATCACTCCAATATCTATGGGAAATATAATCATGATGATAAGGCATGTTAATTGAGCTTTCAATTACTCATTTATTATGAATATAATTAACTCGAAATGGCAAACAAAAACGACAAGAAACAGGAACGTGAGAAAACACGCCAGCGCGAGAAAATCATCTACGGACGTCACCCGGTAATGGAGGCGTTGAAACGCCAGATTGTCAAACGCGTTTATTTTTATGACGGCATCGAGCAAAAGAGTTTCCTGTTCGAACTGCGCCGTGTGTGCGATGAAAAGGGCATACATCTAAGCGCGGTTGATTCAGAATATCTCACTTCGCGATTAGGCAGAAGCAATCATCAGGGCGTGCTTGCAGAGGTTGACCGGTTTGAATATACAGATTTCAATTCACTTGTTCAGCTGGTCAAAGCGCGGGAATCGGCATATATTCTGGTTCTGGCGCATCTTGAGGATCCGGGTAATCTTGGAGCGATACTTCGATCCGCCGCCGCGTTTGGAATTTCCGGTGTTATCATCCCCAAAAAGCGCTCGGCATCGGTGAATGCGACAGTCGCAAAAACAAGCGCCGGTACTTTGGGGCTTGTCCCCGTAACGCTTGTGCCAAGCCTTCGTAACGCGGTCAACGAATTGAAAGAAAACGATTTCTGGACTATCGGCTCAGACTCCAATGCCCACACTGAGATTTCAGATTTTGAATTCCCCAAACGCTCAGTGATTATCATAGGAGGGGAGTCAAAGGGAGTGCCGCCTCTTCTTTTAAAGGAGTGCGATTACACGATTCGAATCAAAATTACGGGTGATGTCGAATCGCTGAACGTATCAGCAGCAAGCGCAATCTTACTGCATAAAGCATCGGAAGGTAGCAAATCATCATGAGCACAGTATTTTTCGATATCGACACACAAAATGATTTCATCATGCCGTACGGCAATCTCTATGTGCAGGATGCTGATAAACTAATTCCGAATTTTATAAAACTTATGCGTATCGCTTTTGATAAAGGTGTCAGAATCGTTTCTTCCGTTGACGCTCATCCGTTCGATGATCCTGAATTCGACACTTTCCCTCATCACTGTGTCAAAGGTGAATCGGGATGGGAGAAGATCCCGGAGACACTTATCCCGGATAATTTTTATATTGAAAACCTCGAGAACGCTGACGACGGCGGATTATCAGCACAGCAGATCATATTTGAGAAGACTGTGTTTTCCATGTTCGGCAATCCGAATACTGATCGAATTTTAGAGGAACTCGATTTCAAAAGAGCGATTGTTTTTGGAGTCGCGACCGATTACTGCGTCAAAGCTGCCGCGCTTGGCCTTGTCGAAAAAGGATACGAGACTTATGTTGTCGAGGATGCCATCGCCGCGGTTACTCCTGAAACCGGTGCTGAAGCGATAATTGAAATGAAAAGCGCGGGTGTGCAGTTTATTAATACCTGCGATGTCGAAAAAGAAATGTAATGTTTTGTAGCAGAGGGTTTTAATCCTCTGCTATTTTCATACTTCGGGTGTGGTGAGATGCCCCCATATTTTGTACCAGCTAGAGTTTGGGGGTTTCAGCTGGA
>CBDURE010000074.1:0-17379 GCA_965369605.1 uncultured bacterium | reverse complement strand
ATTTCACTTTATTGAGGCACTCCGATGCAGTTCTTAATGCGCCGCTCAGTCCTGCCGGGTCATTGTCGGGAATTATGACAATATCGAAAGGTTTCAAAGCCTTTATGTATCGAGTCCTGAATGAACCGGCGCCAAAAGGATGGCATGTGGCAAGAAATCCCAGTTTTTCTGCTGCTTCAGCATCGCTTTCACCCTCGCAATACAGGCATAAACCACCTTTATCCTTAGAATCATAAAGCGCCTTTAGATTATAAAGTGTCGAGGTTATCTTGCTATTATCACGTTTGGTCATCGAGTATTTCCAATCGTAATTAATGAAAGGGTCATTGTGTCGAGGTCGCTTTATTGGTTTACCTTTACCAACATCAATTAGCACAATCTGATACAGTTCCTTGCCGTAGGCATCTGTGTATAACCACCATTTGAGAACTTCGAATTTACTTCTTGCGCAATCAGGCGGAAACTTCTGTCCAAATTTTTCATATAGCAATTTCATACCTCCTTTCTTGCATCCGTGACATAACGATGTAGCATAACCATTATCGTTTATCCAAATGTAATAGTCTCCTGGATCAGATTCATGATCCTTGTGGGGACACTTGTACCGGGTTCGTCCACGGCTATCTGTTTTGCCCGTATCATAAAAAGCCATGAAAGGCAGGATGTAATCGATAATGGCCTGTTGGTCAAGGTTACTTTTCATCACTTGATATCCTCTCGACTGTAAAGTTCTCCTCACCCAAAGCTCTGATAATGAGTCCTGTAAAGACCTGGGCAATGTACTCACCAATTTCGGAAGAGACATCGATAATTAACTGGGGTTTTTCAGATGAGATGTAGCATCCAGCATTGATTCGGACTTTGGGGCGTCCGTAGATGCTCTCTGCAACGATGAAAGCCTGGGCAAGTTGTTCCTCGTATTCTGCGTTTTCGATATCATCTGAAAAGGTAAATCGACAAACCGTATTCATATTTTTCCTCGCAATGTTTGTTGGTCACTGGTTATGAATACGGATTTTTAAGGGAAAGTGACGGGATTATTTAAGAAACTCTTTTAATCCCTCTCGTGCAAATATCTTCTTAATGCGATTTATTTCATCATTCAATGTTGTGCGTTTTGTGCTAAGAAGTTCAGCAATTTCGACTTTTGTGTAACCCTCTGTCAGCAGGTTACAAATATTATTCTGTTTCGGATTAAGATTCGCTAAAACTCTTGACACAGCACTTCTTAGTTCAACAGCTTCATGGTTTTGATAATCTCTATGCACAAGACCGTCATTTTTCACAAGATCAATACGCTCTTTGGAATCATGTTCATCATTCACAGGTGTATTAAGTGATTCGGCAATGACGCTCATAATTCGCTTCTGGGAATTAAGCTTGCCAGCTTCATCCTTTAGTTTGTTCTGTACTACCTCGGCCATATAAGTCCTCGGATTTGCTCCTTTTGACTTGTCATATGTATCTCTTTTAGTGGACCAATGCGCCAAGCAAATCTGAAGCAAATCTTCAAACTCACATTCCTTGAAGCAACTGAGTACAAGCCGGAAGTATTGAATTTTCTTCGTTGCTACCGCGATCTCCCAATCATGGAATTCGGGTTTGTAGTTCTGATTTTTAGAGATACCTTTGTTTTTAAACATTGCGTATCTCAAATCAGTCAATTTAAATGTAACGCAGGTGCAAGGGTTTGAAAATCACGGAGGGGTCCCGGAGGTAAGACGGGAAAAATCATCCGTCACTTTTCAGAATTTATCCGTATGTACACAGTGGGAGCTAAACCTGTGTACAGAGAAATTGATGAGACATACGTTGAAAACGAGGGAGAGGATCGGACTGAAGAAGTCATAAGTATCCTCTCAGATGGTATCTATGATTATTTAAAATTGAATGGGTACCTGAAAGCAGACACAATGAGGAAAAGCAGGATTAAGCAACTAATCAAGAATGTAAGAATCCTTTCTAGTTCCGTCGATGATGAATCGAATGACTAATTTCATGCTTGCTTTTTAATTAGAATAATTATATATTTATGGAAGTATTCCATCCTAAGAATATGGATTCCACCAAATGAGAAAAACAACGATTGAACTAACAGATGAACAATATATCTATCTGATGGAAAAAGTCTTAGAACACAAGAAGCAAAAGAAAAGCGCATCAATGGGGGGATTGATTAGAAAGTTAATCGATGAGGATATGAAGTCCCGAAAGAAGGAGGAATCAAAATGAAAAAATGTGGTCTGGTAATTCGTGTCAGCACAGTTAAACAAGCAGAGAACGATGAAGGTTCGCTTAAAAACCAGTCTCAAAGATTACGTGCTCATATCGATTACAAAAATAATGCCTGCGGTGAAGAGTGGGTAGAAACTGAGAAATACGTTCTAAAAGCGGTTTCAGGAAAAGACTCATTCCGAAGTCCTGAATTTGCCAGATTATTTGAAGATATACGAGCTGGACGAATTGATACTGTCATTTGTACTGCATTGGACAGGATAAGTAGATCAGTTAAAGACTTTCTGAATTTCTTTGAGATAATCAACGAATATGATGTTGAATTTGTTTGCTTAAAACAGAATTATGATACGACATCACCACAGGGAAAACTCTTCATCACGATTATGATGGCGCTTGCTGAGTTTGAAAGGGAGCAGACATCTGAACGAAACAAAGAAGCTACACTTGCACGTGCTGAAAGGGGGTTATGGAACGGTGGTTATCTGTTGGGATATGATCTTGATGAAGCCAGGAAAGGTCACCTTATCCCAAACAAGAAAGAAAAAGTACTGGTTAACACAGCTTTTGATACTTATTTAAAATGCGGTTCCTTTCTGGAAACCGCAAGAATCTTGAATGGTAAAGGCTATAGAACAAAAACTTACACGACTAAAACCGGGAAATATAGACCCTCAAAAGAGTTCTGTTATTCATCAGTCAAACTAATGCTGACCAATCATGCATATATCGGGAAAAAAGAAATCAATAAAGGCAAGAAGTTACTTGATGATGAGAATATCCCTGAAAGAGAAAGATACCGTATCGTTGATGCAGTTTGGAAGCCTATTGTTGAAGAGAATAAATTCTATGAAGTACAAAAACTTATCAGCAAAAATCATAAATCCAGGCACAATCAGGTCAAGCCAATTAAGCATAACTACATTCTGAATAGTGGCTTGTTATGGTGTGATCATTGTGGTTCAGAAATGGAGGGTCGATCAGGTACTGGAAAAAAAGGGATTCGATATTATTACTATCGATGTAAAAATCCGAATTGTATGTTTAAAGTTCCAGCAGATGAAATTGAATCGCTTATTACTGGCAGGATTAAAGCGATATCAGAGAAGAAAGAAATCATCGATATCATCGTTAAGAATGCTAATCAGAAACTCCAAAAGGAACTCCCGTTATTAAAAGAACAAAGAACGATCTTGATTAGTGAGTTGGCTAAAACCAAGGCATTTGCTGAGGGGATTATTAATAAATGGGAATCGATGGCTGATGATGAATCCAGCGTTTTCATAAAGGAAAAACTTGATAAGTTGGGTAAACGTCGAAAGGATATCGAATCAGGAATACAAGCCTTGGATGAAATGATTGGGGAAATCGAACATGAGACAATCTGTCAGGAAATGGTTGAAGTAGCACTTGGTAAATTCAACGATGTCTTTCAGCATATTAAACCCTATCAACAAAAGGAACTGGTTGGATTGGTTCTCCATAAAGCTGTTGTGGGTCCTGAAAAACTGAAAATCGCCCTTTATGGACGATTACCTGAAATCGATGCTGTTGTTAACGCCAGTGTTTATCAGCGCTCTGTGACAGCAGTCTGGCGTCCCAGACAGGATTCGAACCTGTGACCTCAACCTCCGCAGGGTTGCGCTCTATCCAGCTGAGCTACTGGGACTCGTTTTGAACTGCTGCTTGAATTATACATCAAAACCTGATTCCTGCAAATTGCAACCCAGGTATTTTTTAGCCAGGCGATATTTCGCTTCATTTCTGATATCACTCAAAAGAAAAATAGATGGCGGATTTCTTTAATCCATGCTGGTATTTTCCGCTAAAAAATACCAGAATATGCGGGTTTGATTCTATCTATACGCACAGATATCTCAAGGAGATCGAAGTTGACGAAATTAAAAGAGAACATCGACCAGCTTTGCATTAACACAATCCGAACGCTGTCAATCGACATGATTGACAAAGCGAAATCAGGGCATCCCGGAATGCCGCTGGGTGCATCACCGATGGCGTATGTCCTGTTTACGCGCCATTTGACATTCAATCCGAAAGCGCCCGACTGGTTCGACAGGGACAGGTTTGTCCTTGCCGGTGGACACGGCAGCGCGATGCTATATTCCCTCCTTCATCTGTGCGGATACAAGGTTTCAATGAAAGATATAAAAAACTTCCGGCAGCTCGACAGCATAACTCCGGGGCATCCTGAATTTCTACTCACGCCCGGAGTCGAGGCTACCACAGGCCCTCTCGGACAGGGCGAGGCTAACGCGGTTGGCATGGCCATCGCTGAAAGATCGTTGGCGAATCGTTTTAACAAAAGCGGATTGAATATAATTAACCATTACACTTACTCTATAGTTACCGATGGCGGCCTTATGGAGGGAGTTTCAGCGGAGGCGGCATCGCTGGCGGGGCATCTCAAACTCGGTAAATTGATTTATCTTTACGACGCGAACGATATTTGCCTTGACGGTCCCCTCTCTCTTACTTTCTCGACCGAGGATGTCGCGCAGCGTTATAAGGCGTACGGATGGCATGTTCAATTTGTCAAGGATGGCAACACCGATATCGATGCCATTGACAAAGCGATAATCAAAGCGAAAGCGGAAACATCGAAACCATCGCTGATAATCGTCAAAACCACGATTGGTTACGGCTCACCGCATAAAGCGAATTCATCATCATGCCACGGAAGCCCTCTTGGAAAAGAGGAAACCAAGCTAACCAAAAAGAAATTGGGCTGGAATTATGAAAAGGAGTTTTACGTTCCCGAGAAAGCAAACAAGCATTTCAGGAAGATCGAAAAACAACGTATCGCTAATTATGACAAGTGGAATGAGAAATTCAATAAATTCAAAAAGAAATATCCTGAACTTGCTAAGGAGTGGAAACGCGTCTGGACAAGGGGAATTCCCGCAGATATCAACAAGGTTTTTCCTAAATTCAAAACCGGAGAAATGGTCGGAACCCGTCACGCATCGAAGAAGATTCTAAACGCGGTTGCCGCAAAGATGCCTGAGATAATCGTCGGCGCGGGTGATGTCGCGATGTCCACTCTCGCGCAGCTTGATGGCATGGGCGTTTTCAATGGCCAATCCGGCGACGGTCGAAACATCTATTACGGAGTGCGCGAACACGCGATGGGCACAATCGCAAACGGGATGTCATACCACGGCGGAATCCTGCCGTTCGTTTCGTCCTATTTCACTTTTACGGATTACATGCGACCCGCGATGCGTCTAGCCGCAATGAATAACCTGAATGTTTTTTACATTGTAACTCACGATTCAATCGCGGTTGGCGAGGATGGCCCTACTCATCAGCCAGTAGAGCATCTGATGTCTCTACGAATGATGCCGAACATGATTGTATTTCGTCCCGCGGATGCCACTGAAACCGAACAAGCGTGGAAATGGGCACTGGCAAATCAGAATCAACCTGTAACGTTTGTGTTCACGCGCCAGAATCTTCCGGTGATAGACAGGCGGAAATTTTCGTCCGCGCGGGGAGTGAATAAAGGCGCGTATGTCATGTCCGACCCGCCTGATGGCAAAGCAAAAGCGATAATAATCGCGACCGGTTCAGAGGTTCATATCGCTCTTGAGGCTCAGGAGATGTTGGCGCGCAAAGGGATTAAAACACGTGTGGTTTCGATGCCGTCATGGGAGATTTTCGAAAAGCAAAGCGCAAAATACAGAGAGAATGTTCTGCCATCATCGGTAAAAACGCGAGTTTCGGTAGAGGCTGGCGTCACAAAAGGCTGGGAGAAATGGATTGGATGCGATGGCGCGGCTATTGGCGTTGATGAATTCGGCAAGTCAGCTCCGGGCGATGTTCTTATGAAGCATTTTAATATTACGTCTGGAAATGTTGTAAGCAAAGTGATGAAGTTGATGAAATAGACGATACTCGTATTTAGGAAAGCGATACCCATATAAGACATTTCTTCGGATAACATCCAATAATTTGCTGCTCTCCCTTGTCTAACAACCATATTAACAGGGCAAGTGGGATTACGTTATTCGGAGGCAATTATGTCGATTAAAAAACTGCTCTTGACGGAAATCAAACTCTCAACGGAAATCAAATTAACACGTAAATTTGTTTTGATATTCCTGCTTGTGGCATCGTTGATTACGCTTCACGTTCTTGGAGTCCTTGACTGGACCAACCTCCCAAGAGATATGAGCGCGGTTACAATTCCAGAGGGTAAACCGAACGTTTATTACATCCAGCCGTTCGGTGAATTGGAGGAGGATGCGCTTTTATACACAGCAAAATTCCTCGCTGAGGATACACAAAAAATAGTCAGAATACTGCCACCAAAACCAATGCCGGATGAGGCGATGGGACGTCCCGATCAGGCTGATGCTGAGGTGCTTCTGGATTTGCTTTTAAAAAAGGAATCGCAGCCTGATGATTGTTTCAGGATTATCGGACTGACCAGCGATGATATCTACGCAGCTGAACTGAATTTCGTTTTCGGAATCGCGAGTTTGCCCGGAAAGGGGTGCATTATCAGCTATAACATGCTGCGTCCGATTGGCAGGGATGGATACTTTGTTGAAAATCTAAATGCTGAACAAGTCGTTCTTTTCAAAGAGCGAATCAGGATGATTCTACGCCATGAACTGGGGCATACGTACGGGCTGATTCATTGCTGCAGGATTAAATGTGTGATGAAGTTCGCTAACAGTGTCGCTGAAGCGGACACTCAGGGCGAATATTACTGTCCACACTGCGCAAGGCTCCTTCATTTGCAAAGCATGTTTTAATCACACTGAAAAATGGATTCCCGCTTTCGCTTGGTTTTACAAATAGCAGAGGGTTTAAACCCTCTGCTATTTGTAAAACCCGGGTGCCGCCCATACAGCCGTCCCGGCTTTATGGGTGAAATTGCATAACTTCGCAGTAATCACCCACAAATCACAAAAAGACGTGATGTGTGGGCGGCACCCGGCACTATCAAATATTTGAGAAGCACCATGGAATATGAGGAAAGCACCATGCTAAAGCATGGTGTTATTTTGTCAGGTTATTTCCACCATTTTCCATACGCTCTGTCGATTGCTCAATATTGGCGATGGCGCTCAGAGCTTCTCTTGCGAAAAGCGCATGTTCGTCTTTTGAATACTGCTTGAGTAGGGGAAGAGCGGAGGTTGCCTCAGGACCAACTGTGCGCAGTGTTTGAATTGCTAATCTAATCTGTTGATGTGTACCATTTGTCGCGACCTCAATTAGTTTTTCCACAGCAGGTTCGCAATCGCCAATCAGTCGTTTGATTGCGCTCACAGCTTCGAGAGATATTTCAGGATTCAATGTGTAAAATACAGGAAGAATATCATCAACACTGGCTTCTGTTTTAGATGTAACTGAGGTAAGAATCGCAAGAATAGTATTGTTTCCTTGATAATTACAACAGCCATAATACCTGGAAATCAAAATTGGAAGGGCTGCGACAGCTTCATCACCAAAACTCTCAAGCATTTTCATATTATGATATTCATATTTGGATTGTTTAAGTGTCGCTGTCTGAGCAAGTTTTATAGAAATATCTCTATTATCAGTGTTTTGATCGATTGCTATTTGAACAACTTTTTTCATCTCATCTCTTCCAATACAACTCAGAATTTCGAGCAAAATATCCGAAGGAATTTCAGCATCATCATCCATCAACCTGACAATGGAATTAATTGAATATTCAGCAGATTCTTTTATGACTTCGTTCTCTGAGTGAATAGCTAAGCAAAGAGTGGGAAGGGAGGATATATTCGCCAGTTTGATATCTCCAAGTAACTTGTTTGCCATTGGACTCTTTATCGGATCTTCACTTAACGCGATTTCGTAAAGCATTTCAGTAATTTTATTTTCATCTCCACCCAGTGAAAGGATTAAATTTCGATTCTGAAAGAACTTCTTATCCAGGCTATTTGTTAATAATCTGTATAAGCCGGGGAGGGCATCACTGCGATAGATATCTTCATAATTTCTTAATTTATTTGCAGCATTCTGAGTGTGCGTCGTAATAGGAACAGCGTTAGCAATCTCTACTAATGAACGAACGATAGCCTTTTTTTCATCTTCCTTAGTGAGATGCCCATAAAAAATGTCCATCGCACCGAATCTCACGTCATAATTATCATCATTAAGGAATTCAAGCAATGTATCTTTGATTTCAGGCTCGTAGAAATTCATTCTCATATCCTGAATTGCGTCTAATCTATACTCCACGTTTTTATGATTTGCCAGTTCAATCAATATTCTATTTTCAGTAGTGTGGGAACCCTCGATTTTTGATATTGCATATCCTGCATAATGTCGATTTATTCTCTGTTCCTCACCCAATTGGCTTGCCAGTGATATTAGCTTCTGCATTGTTTCAGCAGAACAGGTTTTAATTCTAGCTATGTTGGTCAGTATAATACGCTGTGATTTATCCGATGTTTTTGTGTTAAATTCGTTAAGTAAAAATGCCAGGTGTTTCTCAGGATCTTTGCCAATCAGATGCAGTGATGTTCGAATGTTGATTTCTTCCGCATAGTTGCATTTTATCAATTTCTCTTCGAGTAGTGGATATGCATCATAAGCAGAAGGACCAATATCACCAAGGGTCGTTATTACAACTCCATGAAGAGTTTCTTGTTCAAATGGAAAATTCAAGAACATTTTAGATCTGTGTATGTTAGCATTTTTCCCCTTCAGAATTTCAATGAGCGTTGGAACACTACTTGCAGCTCCATCTCCAAATTTTCCAAGGCTATCAATAGCATAGTTCTTCTGGTAGATATTATCGGTTTCCATCATTTTTAAAAAGAGCTTGATAACGTCGAAAGGGTAATCGTCAACGTTCATTGACTTACTATCAGTTTGGTATTTCGTAATCCGACGACCATCAACCCTAAAAACTCTGTGTTTAGGATTTTCGATAATCTCTTTCAGAAGAGAGGTTCGCTCCTCAATAGAGATTCCACGATTTGTAATTGAATTAAGTTCAAGTTTAATTCGAGCGGAGCCATTTCTATATGCCTGTTCGAAAACTGAGGTTCCATTTTTATGTCTGTGACGTAATTCAGAATGTGCTTGATCTCGAACATCTTCAGAACGATGTGCCAAAAAGGGGATTAGTTTAGAGGTAGGTGTGATATGGAATAATAATGCTAAACCAAAAGTATTTGGAAATATTGGCATACAACAATATCCGGATTGGCTCGGATCCTTTTCCGGCATGACTAAGAGTACAACTTCGACAGCCTGTTTTAGAAGCCATGGTGCACGAACATCGCCGTTATACTGCCTTATACTTTCCTGCACAAAAATGAATGAACAGAACGTGAGGAAGATAATCAGAAGTATACGTCGTTTGCGTGAAAGCATTTTTTATCCTATCAGGTATGTGTTTCCCCTCTGATGTATAAAACCTCTGCGAATCAGGTTTAGTTCATTTCCAAATACATTCCGCACTCTCATTTTCTATTTGCTTTGTTGATTTCGTCTTTCGCGTATTTTAAATTTAAGTTAAATCCCTCGCAATCTGTGTTCTCAAGCGTATTCAATTTAGGAAGAGCATCCGATGCGTGCCCTTTTAGACGTGCTAATACATGGCAGACATTCGCCCTGACATAATCGTTATCGTTGTCGAGTAATTCTATCAGTCTTGTCACAAGGCGATCATAATCTCCAGTTAGAGTGATTACCGCCTCAGAGCCATGCCTGACCACTTCCTGATTAGGGCTTTCAATAACTTTCAGAATCACATCAACCGAAATGTCCGATTCAGGTGTAACGCGCTGAAGCATTGTTTTCGATTGGTATCCGGCAAAATGCCGTCTATTGTTGAAGTCCAATTTATGAAGTTCATGCAGTTTAAGAAGCGCTTCGGACTGATGTGTTTCCATATCTCCAAGCGCCCACATAGCGTGTTCGGCGAGTTTTTCATCATCATCAAGAGCAAGTTTCCCCAGGCTATTTATCATCATTTGGTATTCATCTGCGCTCTTTTTCCCTGATTCTATAATCTTTGCAATCGTGCGTTTTGCTTCATTTGAAATCACTGAATCATCACTTTTATAAAACTTATTCAACAAAGGAAGTGCCGCGCTTGCTCCGCCGCCAAGATCACCCATCACTTTTATCGCAGCTCTAATCTGATAGCGTGATCCAATTTTTGTGATTTTAATAAGTTCCTTTACGACTAGATCATAATCTCTGGTCAAAGTAATAATTGCTTTTGCGCCAGCAAGGGATGTTTTATGTGTTTTTGTGAATAAAACTGGAAGGATATCCTCGGGTGATACGTCAGATTCAGATGTTACCGACTCAAGGATTTTTCGAACAGTAATATTAACCTGGTGCTTCTGCTTTCCATCAAGCATCGACGCTAAGGCAGGCAGCGCAGGAACAGCCTTATCACCTAATGTTTCAAGAATCTTCATCGCTTCATTCCCGATAATGAAACTTTTATTTCTTGCAACCTGACCCAGTTCTAGAGCAACCTTCCTGGCATTAGCGTTATCCTGCATTGTAATGTTTATAACTTTTCTCATGAGATTACTATCAAGACTATCCAACAGGCTAATCAGGATATCCGGTGAAACATTTGTATCAAAATCAAGCGATTGGACAATGGCGTTTATAGCCTTTTGTGCGGACCGCTTAGTTCTATTGTCATGAGATTGGAACGCTTTATAGAGTGTCGGTAGTGAATCAACAGATTTAGATCTAAGCTCCCCAAGCATCTCAATGGCTGAAATACAGGTCTCTTTGTCCTCGCTTGAAACAAACTCCATGAGTTTCTTCACGATGTCATCATGTGTACCGCCTATCGAGAGAATTGTTTTAATGTTAGTTTTGATTTTGTAATCCTGATTTTGCTCCAGCAGATTAAGCAATCCGGGTAGAGCGTCTGAGACATCTTCGTTTGGAAAATATCTCAACATATCAGCGGCATCCTGCGCATGAGCAGCGCGCGGGACAGTGTTAATAACCTCTATTATTGCAGGCAGAATTGCTTCCTTTTCTCTGCCGTAGCTGTAAAGCGCTTTAATAGCGGCATATTTAACGTCAGGATCGTTATCCTCAAGCGTTTTAAACAAAGCAGCTTTTATTTCAGGATCACGGCACATTGACTCCATGATACTAACGGTTTCCTCACGATACTTGGCATCCTCATGCTTTAATCCTTCAAAAAGGATTAATTTCGCTGTCTCATCTGAATCCTCAATTCTTCGAATTGTCCATATTGCCATTCGACGTATCTGCAACTCACCATCTTTCGCCAGTTCAATCAATTTCGGCATTGCCCCTGAAGCAGCTGCCCCGATTCTGCTGAGATGGCTCATAATAATATTCAGAATTTCAGGAAATGATTGAGAGTTTAATTCGTTTAATAAATACGCAAGGTGTTCTTCCTTTTTGCTGCCAATTAAATACAGTGACGTTCGTATATTGATCTGGTCAGGATAATCACTGATTGGAAGTTTCTTCTCCAGCAGCGGGATTGCCTCGGATGATGCTGGTCCGATATTTCCAAGTGCCGTTATCACAGTTCTGTGAAGGGAATAGCCGCTGTCAAACCGCTCTCTTGATATTGAGCCACCAGGAGAGTCGCTGGTGTAATCTTCTTCTTTCAGGATTTTAATAAGTACCGGAACCGCTTCAGCAGCGCCTTCTCCCAGCTGTCCAAGACAACTAATCGCATAAATCTTGTCAGGAATAAAATCAGTCTCCATCATTTTTAGATAGAATTCGACAATATCGATGGGGTATTCGAATTCAGTTCTATCAAAACCTGGATTTTCCTGTACGTGTTTATGAATCATCTTGGAAATGTAAGCGGAGTCAGTCATAAACACCTTAAGCTTATCATTCTCAATAATCTCGTTTAACCATTCAACTCGCTTTTCATCCATTACTTCAGAATTGTCATAAGGAATCAATTCCAGTTTGATTCGAGCAGATCCATTTTTTTGCGCACGTTTAATTGCAGGCAATGCTGCATCCCCTCTTTTTTGTAACGTAGATTGAACAGCCTGTCGAACATACATTGAACGATGTTCTAAAAATGGGATTACATCTTCCGTACGGGCAGTTGCAAATGCTGTCTCGAACGACATTATATGCATCATTTCCGGAGTTCCACACCATCCGGTATGACGTGTACCTGCTTCGGGGTTAAGCCGAATTACCAATTCAACAGCCTGTTTGAGAAGCCATGGCGCTTTAACATCGCCATGATATACTCTTATACTGTCCTGTACGAAGATGAAAGAGCATAATGCAAGGAAGGCAATCAGAATTATACGTCGTTTCCGTGAAAGCATTTCTCAATCCATCAGAGAAGAGATTTCCCCCTCTTAATATTATAACGCCTGTATGATTGATTTGGTTCAATTCGATATATTCCGTTTTGTGAAATAGCAGAGGGTTAATTGGAAAAAGCAGAGGGTTAAAACCCTCTGCTATTTTTTATCCTGCAAAAAAAATAACTTATCTCAAGCTGTAAAAACTCTTATATCTCTCCAAAGCAATACATATTGTCATCGTTGCATCCGACAAGTAAGTGGTTATCTGCGATTGCGATGGAAGACCCGCTAACTGTATCACCAAGATCATAATTGAAAACTTCCGTGCCGCTTGTTGTGTCATAACCATACAGTACGCCATAAGTTGATGCGAAATAAACAATATCACCACTAATTGCAGGAGCATTACTAAATCCCTGTATTACTTCAGGAGGAGCATACCAGTCAATGGTTCCAGTATTAATATCATTGGCGAGTAAATTGCCGGGCATGAGGGTCAGTGAATAGTAATGCTCGTCATCAAGCGCGCCTGAACCCGCTGTCAAAAACGGATGAGGAATCAACGCCTCTTCCCACACAAGAGTCGGAGAAGCGGTACCGGAAAGTTCATACTTCCTTGTGAATTCATCATCAAAAAAGTAAAGATAATCGCCATCCAGCGTTGGTGAGCATCCAATGAACTCCCCATTGTACTTTCTCCAGTATTCAGTGCCGTCAAAGGCATCGAAACAGATAACATCATAACTGTCCGCAGTAACAATTAATTGGTCTTCAGCTTCGTAATATGCCGGTACTGTTCGAAGTGAATTGCCATTGGATGGCAGCGGTGTGGGCACAACAAATATTTCCGAACCATCGGTTGCGTTAAGAGCATAAACACTGCCGTTATTTGCGCAGAAATATACACGACCATCCACCAGAATCGCACCTCGCACCTTCAAGCCATCTAGACCACTCATTCCTGTATCCGTGAACTGATAGTTCCAGATTTCAGAACCATTGGCTCGCGATAACGCATAGAAAAATCCGCCTTCTGTTCCAATATAAATCGCATCGATTCCAATCGCCGCAGTTCCACAAACCGCGGAATCGACTGGTGAATTCCAGACCTCAATTCCAGTTGAAACCTCGACAGCATAGACCTTAGCGTCATCACTGCCAAAATATGTTATTCCATCTGAAATAACCGGTGATGACTGCACATCTCCACCTGTCGGGAAAGTCCATTTCAATTCGAGTGTTGAGGGATCAAGCACGCAATCGGCAACGCCGGTATGCTGGTTGTCATGAAGGAAACATGTCCACGCGCCTGACGGCTGATCATCGACAACTGAAATTACAACATAATTATATGTGCTGATATTCTGCGGATTCGGGCTTAACGCCATTATAAGTTGTGTATATTCACCAACCGGAGTTCCGGCTGTGTTTGAAATTTCAACATCATAATAACCGGGATTCCCAGCCACAAGCAGCAATTCAACAGGTGCGCCTGTAAACGGTGTGGCATCCATATATACACCGGAAACATCATCCTGATGGTCATACACGCGGCAACTAATTGTCGCCAGACCGCCGGATGGTGTAAGGTCCCCAATCTGTGTCATTTCTGTCATTTCGTACGGCTCACCTGTTGTACCCGGCAGGTGCGCTGTAATCGCGTAAGTAACCGATGAACCCGCTCCGGGAGGGAAATCGAGGAACATTGTTTCTGTATCGATTCCTCCAGGTCCCATCGGGAACGCTCGGTCTGTTAATTCTTTCGCAAACGCCGTGAACGGAAAGACATTCGAAATCGGCGTTCCGAGAAAATCGGTGTAACTGTCGGGATTCAGAACTGTTTTTCCAAACAGGTCAAGATACTGGACTCGTACATCATAAGCCTGAATTACAAGCGGATTCTCCATTGTCAGTTCGATTTCAAGCACCGTCCCGACAACGCCCACTATTGCAAAACGGAAACATCCGCCCGGGCATTTGTCCGGAAGGAACCATGTGATGTCATAAATATAATCCGACTGCCTGTCATCGGTTCGTGTGATTGTCTGAGTATCGAGATCAATCTCGAATGATCCTGAATATAACAATTCAGTTCCATTGGAGGAGTTATCCCCCTGAGGCAGATTCGGGTAGTTTGGCTGCGTTGGCAGTTGTGATGAGCTCGAACATCCAACATAAACCATTAGAAGCGACATCGCCGCAACCAGTAATAACATTTTACGCATACTGAAAATTCTCCTTGGTGAGAGGGTAATTAATAGTGGATATATTATAGCAAAGAAATATGTGTATTACTATTTGGGCATTACTAACGAGGGGAATGGAGCATTTCTGAATGATACATCTTAATGATGTAACATGCGTCTTTGTCCCCAATGGATATTTTTTGTTAAGCACGAAAGCGATGAAAACAACCCTAATTCCTGGCCAGATTACCATCCTCATCGAATTTAGTAATGAAAATATCCTTATCGCCATTTGATTCCCGCAATTCAACACCAATTCCCGGGTCGAAATCAACAGTTCCATGATACCGACCAGTCAGGTAAAGACCATTCAGATATTGTGTAACGCTCATAAAATCATGATTTGCATGATATGTTCCATCGTCACCAGTTCCACCAAATGTGCGTGACCAATCATAGACTTCACTTGAGTCAAATTTACTAATAAAAACATCCAGTCCACCATTCGATGAATGATAATCAATTCCCCCACCCGGATTAAAGTCGACTGATTCAGTGAATGCGCCGATGACAAAAATATTATCCTCTGAATCGATGTACATATCTTCACCTCGATCAAAACCCGGTCCACCCCAGGTTATAACCGATAGAAAAACACCATTTGAATCAAACTTACTAAGATAAATATCATCCTCACCATTTGACTGCCTTGGTTCATAGCCTGATCCAGGATTGAAGTCTGTGATATCACTAAACTGTCCTGTCACATAGATATTATTGTTACTGTCGACTGCAAGTCCATTGCTCCAATTTCTATTTCCCGAACCCCAGGTAAGAGCAAATAATCGAGTGCCACTGGAGGTATATTTGAGTAGTATTGCATCGGGCGAATAATCCTCGTATGTTGAGCAATATCCGACAATATATATATCCCCAGTATTATCAACAACAATACGGCGTCCAAGATCCTCTTCAACAGTACCCCAATGACGACCCCAAACATAATCACCATTTAATGTCAGTTTAATAACACATACATCCCATCCACCAGTAGAGTAATGCATATCCACGCCACTTTTTGGATCCATATCAATTTCAAATTGGAATTGCCCTGCCACATAAATATTAGATTCTCCATCGAAAACTATATCGTACATTTTCCCCCTCTTTCCTATTGGCATATCCCAGAGATAACCCCACATTTGAACGCCATATTCACCATCAAATTTATACAGGCATGAACGCCTATCTTGTGAGGTTATATCAATTCGACCGGTAACATATACATCCCCTGAATTATCAATTGTGACACCATGACCAGCATCAAAATGATATCCACCAAAAGTTTGAGTCCAAAGATGATTCCCATTTGAATCAAACTTACTGATATACGCATCCCCTCCTCCGATAGCTGTATGTGGATTTCCACCCTTTGGATTAAAATCAACAGTACCGCTAAAACTACCAGTTACAAAAACAGATCCCTCATTATCAATTACAACATCCCATGCTCCATCTTCCTGAGGCCCACCTATCGTAACTGGCCAGCCAGCATCGCTGATTTCAACATTGATGAAATCATATAGAGGAAAAGAAGCGGAGGTTGCTGAGACAAGAGTAGAATAAATACCTGGTGATAGCCCCATTTCATTTACTAAAGTCATGCTCCACGTATTTCCAGTATTATCTGTAAATGGATTGAACGGCGCACCAGTAATGCCTGGCGCGATTAATACTACGCCGGAAACGTCATCCTGCCAATCAAGAACGTCAACAGAAATCAGAGATTCAGAACCTGCCTCATCAGAAAGAACTTCCTGAGCAAAATTCTCTATTGAATATGGATCGACACAGTTCGATGGATATGACACAACGATTCCAAATTCCAGCCAATATGGGGCAGCAGGGAAATAGATCTGATAATTTTCTGTGTGTTCAGCATATCCCGCAAATTCCCGATTAAGTTCTTCTTTTGCATACGCTTTGAACGGATTAATGAACTGACCACCCGATATGTCGAATAGTGGTGTCCAATCATCTGCGTTTCCAAGTGCATGATCACCATCGTCAGTGTACAGAATTCCTCTAAGGTCATAACCTGACAAAAAATATGGATTGTTGATTGTGATATCAACATCCCAAACCTGGCCAGAAACACCGTTAACATTTATCGTTGGGATTAAAATATGGCTGAGGTTTATCCATGTATCGGGATGCCTATCCTGAAAAATTGTGGCTTCCAGTGTTTCCGAATCAAATTTGATCGTCCAGATTCCAGCTAGCTCGTAACCTTGATCATTGCTGGAATTTGATTCCAGTATAAATGATTGATCATCAGGATTAATAGATGGACTTGTGAGTGAATCGCTGTTACCGGAACAACCCAAAATGACAACGAGCAACACAAACAATCCTGTTAGCAAGTTTCTAGTGATAGACATGTTAATTACCTCCACGTCTCATAGATACTATTTAAATATTACTCTACCCAGAGTAGATAGAATTATAACATGGCAAAATGAAAAAACAACTTGATAAAGGGGACAACCGCTGCATCTGCAGGATTTGCGAATGAAAGATGTAGCATTGGGGACAGTTCTCTAAAGAACTGTCCCCAATGTTTATATACATAAAGACAAGGGGCTTAAGCC
>CBDURE010000073.1:0-17539 GCA_965369605.1 uncultured bacterium | reverse complement strand
ATGAAAATTCCGGCATTTAATCAAGTAAAAAAGCGTTCTGTTTCAATTACGCTTGAGTAATTGACGATACTTTCTATAGCTGGTAAGATAAAAGTGAGCTTCTAATAGTTCGTTCCTGTGAATTGTAATGCACATATCCACGCGGTTAACGCTCCGGTTTTTACATCAATTCGAAATGACCCGTACCTAATAAAAAGTTGTCTTATAGAGTAAGAAGGGATAAACTTATTTTGAAGATAAATAATTCTAACTGTGTGATCAAATATGAAGAAAAAAACAACTGATAATAAGCTTTTCTGGAGCCTTGTACTGGCGCTGGGGATGGTTGTCATTGTGATACTCATTTTCACAACCGCTAAAATGACTCCGGCAATGCACAAGTATTCAGGTAAACCGTATTATGACATACCAAAGGGCAAGTCGTCTGATCCCGTGATGTCTCCTGAAAGCAGGCTTAAATCTCACGCGAAGGTTGGATTTATCGACCCGATTGTTAAAAGCAGAATGCAGGAGGAACGCGATGGCGTTCCGAGTCCGCTTGATATCATGAACACTCCCGGAATTCTCCCCGGAATTCACGACAAGGCTTTCCCCCAGGTTCACGCGCCGGAAATTCCCGGATACGGCAAAGCGCCCAAAAGCCCGTACGATGTGCTTTATGACCCCGATTCACCGTTTGAGTTCACCGGACGCCCCGGCCGTCTCGGAGAAAAAATGAAAAGGTATATGAATCCCGATGACAAGCGCAAAGCTGAACTTGGATTAACAGGGGTGCCGTTTGAACCCACGAGTGAATCTGATGATAACCAGAGCGAGGATATTTCAATCACACGCATGAATACTGACAATATTGACATTGATAAAATCGGAAGAGCCGTGTTGAAGATATTCTTTTCGGTTATGGAATCCAGAAAGGGTGCTGCTCAACAGCCTGATGAACCTGTCGAGGGTCAACTTGAAGAAGCGAGTCCGGGTGAGATTGAAAAACTCACCGGGGATGAATAGAGATAATCAAACCGTGTTTCGAATTTTGGTGTGTGTCGGGATAGATTGTTTTTATATCTGCTCCCCCCCTTAATCCCCCCGCGAGCGGGGGGAAATATTTTTTGCATTTGCATACGATATACTCGGTTTATACATTAGCGAAGGGAAAAGACAACATTCTCCCTCCCCGCTCGCGGGGAGGGCTGGGGTGGGGGGAACTTGATTACGATACCTTTCCCTACATCCTCGTTAAGATGAAGTGATTTCGTAAAAAAAGCAGAGGGGTTTAACCCTTTGCTTTTTTTCTGCTTTTAACGCAGTTTTTTCGCTGCTTTTCTATTCACTCAATCAACCGATTTCTATACGTAATCCTGATTTCTCTTCATCCTTCTCTCCTTTTATCTTGCCGGGACGCCCTTTTGTAATAACTTTCTCACCCTCCTGTAACCCGTTTATCACCTCGTAAAACTCGTAGTTCGTGCGGCCTATTTCTATTTCGCGTTCCTCGATGATGTCGTCATCATCAACAATAAAGCAATAGAATTTATCATCGCTTTCTAAAACAGCTCTGAACGGAACACGAATGGCATCGGCTAGTTCATCAACGATGATTTCAACATCGGCTGTGAATCCCGGTTTCAGGCGTCCATCCGCGTTGTCGATTTCGATTGTTACTCCGAAAGTTGTCATAATCGACCCGGATGACATTCCCTGAGGTGCGATTTTGGTAACCGCGCCCTCGAATTTTTCATCGGTCCAGGCATCGACCTCAATCAACGCGACCTGTTCCTTTTTCACATTTCCGATATCGCCCTCATCAACCTGGGCGATTAGTTTCATCCTGCTGACATCGCCGATTGAAAACAACGCCTCTCCCTGTGAGAAAGTGGACAAGCCGGACAAAATCACGCTGCCCTCGGAAACATACCTGTGAAGCACAACTCCGCTCATGGGAGCATCAACAGTAGCGTCGCCGAGAAGGCGTTCGGCATCCTTAAGATTGGCAAGCGCAATTTTGTAATTGGCTTCAGCCCTGTCGCAAGCTTCCTTCTCCCCGCCTCTGAGAAGAATGTCGAGCCGTTCTTTTGCGCCGTCAAGTTCAATTTCAACCTGATCCAATAGAGTTTTCGCTTTATCGAATTCTGTTTGGGATGCGAATCCCTTCTCGAACAGTTCTTTAACCCGGTTGTATTCGCGCTTCGCATCAGCCAGCCTGACCTCGGATTGTGAAATGGTGTCCTCCATACTTGCCTTGTCTATGTCCCTGTACCCCTTTCGGGTTTCATCAAGCGCGGCTTTCGCAAGATTTACATTCGCCCTTGCGCGATCGAGCGCGTTTTCCTGGCTGCTCTGATCCAGGATTGCCACAACCTGTCCCTCCTCGACAATATCACCGGAATCGACAAGGAGTTTTTCAACTTTCCCGCTTGCCTCCGGTCGAAGGTCGATTTTCTCCCAGGCTTCCAGGTTTCCAGTAGCTTTAACCGAGATGTTGATATCGCCAATTGTAACCTCTTCAGTTTCCTGAAATGCTTTCAGCTTGGCGGTGCCGCTTTTGTCGGAATTGATAACAGTGTAAACACTGCCAGCGATTATCACCGCAACAACCACGATAAGGACAATGGTATTCCTGGTGCGATTTTTATCCTTCTTCTTTTTTTTCACGTTGTTTTTATCCTTTAACATAACTTAAACCTCGAATTTTCCTTTTAGTTTGCAGCTGCCATTGGGGATAATCCTATAACTGTCAGTGGAACAGCAGCGGCGATAGTGATAACTGTCACGATAATAGCCGTTCTCCATCCCTGCGCAGCTTTGACATTATTTGCATATTTGAATCCTACAGCCATAAGGAATAATCCCCAAAACATGAAGGGATCAATCGCAAGCAGCAACGCTTGAACGTTAAGATTCATTTCAGGATTTCCAAACAGCGTGTACAGGCTGAATGAGCTTTTCATCATCGCCTGCTGATATTCCGCCATTGTTGCCCATGAACCGGTCATGAAAACAAGAGTCCCGATTATTCCCTGCTTGATTAAAATCGCTGGAAGAGATGAATAGCCAATTACCGCAAGCGAGGATTTGTAGTTCGAATCCTGCCCCATGAACAAGCCAACGATGTAGGCAACCAGCGCGTAAATCAGCCAGAATACCAGGATACCCAGAGTTTGAAGTATTGAATTGAAACGTACCATTATTCCTGATATGTTCGCTGCTGTTTCAATCTGCGATGTCTCCATGCCCTGTTCAGCAAGCAATTCCGCTGTACTGTTTACCGTAAGGTCAACCATTTCGTTCATCGTAAATAATGACGCAACAACAAAAACAATCAGGCAGAAAAGAATCGCGCCCCAAATCTCGGGTTTTGTTCCTATATGTTTGAACGCCTTGTTCGGCTCGATAAACACACCGATAATCCTGCTCATTATGCCGTACGGCTCATTCTCTTCAGTTTCAGAAAGCGTTTCATCCTCTTCCCACTGCGTTTCTTCTTCGTTTTCCAGAAGTTCTTTCTCTTTTTCTTCGTGATTGTCAGGCATTTTATACTCCTTCGCTTTGATAATTTGGATTTTCCCAGGGCAGTACCTGTGATTGATTGATTGAATCCTTTACTAAAGAGCCATCACGGAACCGAAGGATTCGCTTTGCCATTCCGCCAATTTCCTCATCGTGGGTAACAACAAGCACAGTTTGGCCTTCATTGTTTAAATCACTGAAAACTTTCATTATTTCATTTCCGGAGGATGTGTCCAAATTGCCTGTTGGTTCATCCGCCAGAATAATCTCAGGACTATGTACAATCGCGCGTGCGATTGCAACTCTCTGCTGCTGTCCTCCGGAAAGCTGGTTTGATTTATGTTTGGCCCTGTCAGCAAGCCCTACTTTTTCCAAAGCGTCCATCGCTTTTTCCCGTATGTCAGTATGCCCGGAATAAATCAACGGGAGTTCAACATTTTCAAGCGCGCTTGTTCGATTGAGAAGATTAAACGACTGGAAAACAAATCCTATTGTTTTACCTCGAATCGCAGCCAGCTCGTTATCCTCAAGACCGGCGATTTCCTTGCCGTTGAGTCTGTAGCTGCCGTTTGTAGGGCTGTCGAGGCATCCAAGAATATTCATCAGTGTCGATTTGCCGCTGCCGGATGGCCCCATAATCGCTACGAATTCGCCTTCGCTAATGTCCAGATCAAGATTCCGAAGTGCAATAACCTTCGTATCTTCAACGCCGTAGATTTTATTTAGTTTACGAATTTCTATCATTTTTCCCAACCGGTAAACGTAACATATTCCAGATATGCAATAGCTTTAAGATAGTCCGCTTTCGCCTCAAGCAGATTAAGCCTGGCGATTGCGAGATCCTCTTCGTAATCAAGAAGGTCGCCCGATGTTATCAAGCCTAGTTCATATCTTGCCTTTTCTCTGGATAGCTTCTCCTCCTGCAGATCAACACCTTTTGATGTTACCTGAATGCGCTCCTTCGCGGTTTCCAGATTGCGAATCGCGAGTGAAATCTCCAATTTGATTGCATCCAGCGCGCTCTGCAGATTCACTTTCGCAGTTTCAAGCCTTAACTCAGCCTGATTAAAATGAGCTTTCGCCTTACGATTTTTCCCCAGCGGGACAATGTAATCCAGGCCCAGATACCAGTTGACATTGTCATCCATGTTGCTGATTGAGTCATTGAAACTCAAATCCTGGTTAGCTAGTCCCAGCTGCCCTACAGCATATAACGATGCTTTTTTACTGTCAGTCTTGATTCGCAAATCCACCTCAGCGAGTTTGACTGAATCATTATACTGAGCCAAATCAGGGCGGTTTTCATTTGCCATATTGAAAACGGAATCAAAATCAGGAATCTCAATTTCACCCGGCTCCAAATCGCCATCGACGGAAATCTCGTTGAACAACGGCATCCCCATGTGATTTTTCAATCTGTCAAGGTTATTTAGAAATGACGCTTTTGACAGAAGGAGAGCCTCCTCCCGCGTTGCCAGTCCGCTTTCCGATGCTGTAATCTCATAGGAGGCAACAGAGCCGACATCATAGATTGCCTGTGTCTGTTCAAGAAGTGTTTGAGCTTCCTGCAGCGACAGTTCAGCTACCCCAATCGCTTTTTCAGATTTAAGGACATCGTACCAGGTGCCTGTTATCTGATATAGAAGTTCCCTTTTCATATTCAACATTCGATTGAATTCACTGGTTTTGCCGATTTGCGCAATCTCAAGCCCGGACATCACAACGTTTCTATCAGCGCCCTCAAGAAGCGGATGGCGGTATGTTAAATCGAACTGATTCTCAAACGATTCACCTGATGAGTAAAGCGTGGGAACTTTATTTCGTTTTGATGTCAGTTTCATTTCCCACTGTCCGCCAGTGAACAGGTTTTTCTGTATATCAAATATGCCTGTCAGATAGTTGGATTCCTCGCCTAATGCATGCACACCGGAATCATAAAGGCTGACAGACAGTGTCGGGTCAAACGCCGCGCGAGCCGCGATATAGTCATACTCCGCTGTCCGGGCAAGCAGATTCGCGCTTTTGAATCCCGGATTTTCTTTAAGGGCAATCTCTATACATTCATCAAGGGTAAGCGCCAGTACTTTTTCATCAGACGCAATCGATGCAGTCTGCAAGAACATCAAACAGACGATCATCACAAATGAATAAATGAAAGGAGAAATAGAGGAGGGTTTAAGAGGCTGTCGGGAAAAGCAGTTTCTATATCTCATCCCCCCCTTAATCCCCCCGCGAGCGGGGGGAAATATTTTTTTTTGCATTTGCAAACAATATATCCGATCCATACACTTGCGAAGGGAAGAGACAATATGCTCCCTCCCCGCTCGCGGGGAGGGCTGGGGTGGGGGGGAACTTGTTTGCGATACCTTTCCCGACACCCTCTTAAACCCTCTGCTATTTGAATGTTCATAAAGTAAACATTTCATTACCGACACCATAATCCTTCAAAATCCCTGATACGTAATCATTTAGACAACTGATATAAACGTTAAGTATAACCTCAACAGTGATATTAGACTAGCTTGCAGATGATTAGTTGCAACAAAAGTGGAAAAATAGTTAGCAGGTTAGTAAGTTAGTAAGTTAGTAGGTTAGTAGGTTAGTAAGTTAGTAGGTTAGTAAGTTAGTAAGTTAGTAAGTTAGTAGGTTAGTAAGTTAGTAGGTTTGTGAAACTGCCACTGGGAGCTTCGGCACCCTTGCCGGAAAGCCGGGTGCATCAGCACCCCTGTTGGAAAACTAAAGTGCACATCAGAACCGCCAACCCCCCTCAACGATTTAACATTGAAAAACCGCATGAATAACGGTTATAATCATTCGTAGAATGTTGTTTAAATCCCATTAAACTTGATTCGGCAATGTATGAATGCTGATCAACCCACGGAGGATGATCATGTTCAGATTAAAATCAACAGTAATATTCACCGGAATCAGCCTGGTACTTTTTCTTTTGGCAGGATGTTCAACCAGTGTGCCTACATCGACACCGCTGCTCACAAGCAGTCCCAACATGAATGGCAATGCAATTGACGAAAGCGGAATGCTGGGCGCGTTTTCACTGCATATTGAAACCGACCCGTTATCGTTCGAACTTACACCAGTCAGAAACGCCACTATTACTGATTCCCTTGAGGTAATAGACATCACAAACTTCCTTTCTCTTGTACCATGCCAGGACTGTATCAACATTAGTAGCATTGGCATGAACGAGGATGGTCAGATTGTCATGTCCATCGGAATAAAGCACCCGTTCGATATAGGAAACCCGTTGGAGCCAATAACCGGAAAAAATAGAATAGACCTTCACATTTTCAACATCGAGGGAATTCTGGTTTTAAAGGGAGGAACATCCGGGACAATCGAATTTGCTGATAACAAGATAATAAAACCCGGTACTCTGGCTAATCCATCCGGATATACACCGTATCTTGACACATATCTTGACAATATTATGCCGACAACCGCCAACCTGCACCCGTACATACTTCATTTTGACGAATACCACAATGGCAACTACATGCCCGGGTTTTTTGAAACCGGATTCTCCGATGTCTTTCATCCAACAGGCAATCTGGTAATGGCGCAGGGATCCGATTACAGCTATAAGGACTACATTCTTGATTTGGAACACGGATATAGTTACAACTACCTGTTCGCGGTTGGATGTTCCTACGGTGTAAGCGCATTTGATTACACGGAACGATTCCTGCCCAAATACAGAATTCCGCAGTTTAATAAAAAAGCGGCAAGCGAGGTTTTTGTTACTGTTACAAACAACCAGATGCTAGAGGGAAACACATCCGGCACCGCGAATGTTCAGGTCAAAGTTCTGGATATGAGCCATGGTGTGGAGGTCGGAACTTTACTCGGCCAGATGTCGCATGATTCATCTGTCAGCAGGATTGTAATAGAAGTTCCTGACATTATGACACTGCCAATCGTGGGGGATAATCCGGTTGAGGTTAGCGGCGACCCGCGTGAGCCGACTGATCCGCTGCTTTTTGAATTCACAATCACAAATGAACTTGATGCCGCATCAGGCATATACACCGGACTCGTTACGGTTGAGGATTCGTTCCCAATTGGTACGAACACGCATCCGTTCCTGGAGCAGCATGACGCCGCTCATAGCGTACCGGTAGGATACAGCGCGTTGACAGGGCTTTTTGATATAAGTAAATTTGCAACATACCAGGTTTTTGAATATGAGATTCTGCCATCGATGACATTTGAACTTCTGGCGATGATGCCGTATCCGCGCTCATACTCTCGAGCCGCGGTTGTGGGCGATATCATTTATGTTATTGGCGGAATGATTGGAGTTTCGCACTTTAACGCAAGGTCGAATAAAATCGATGCTTATGATCCTGTCGCAAACACATGGAATACATCTCTGACTCCAATGCCCACTGCGCGAGCGGGCATGGCTGTCGCGGCTGTTGGCGAAAAGATTTACGTTATCGGTGGACTGCTTGAAGTCGGAAACGGCAGCACAGACGTGATGGAAATTTACGATACAACCGCTGGTACATGGGAAACAGCCCCTACTCCATTGCCGGGAGTATATCGCCACGGAATGGGCTGTGTTGCAAAGGAGCATGTAATCTATATTATAGGCGGATTCAATTCGGGAGAGCAGGAATTAAACAGCGGCTACAAATTCGACACTGTACTCGAAAGCTGGGGCGCTCTTGTACCGATGGTCGCGAAGAGAAATCAATTCGCAATGACAATAAAGGATGGCTTTATCTATGCAGTCGGCGGTGATCCGGTTGTTGGTCCCGGTTCCGAGGATGCATCAAAAATTGAGGTTTTTGATACCGATTTAACAACGTGGTCATATCCTGCAACAGGTCCATCCATTGCGGATATCGCTCCCGATCCGTACATCGGAAATCTCGGCCCATGCTGGGAAAATGTGGGGGGAAACATTGTCTTTGCAGGCGGCGCCTACGACATGGAACTCCTCGAAGATAAAGTTTACGTTTATGATGAAATTACAGAGACATTTTTCCATGTAGGGCAGTTACTACTGCCAAGATTATTGTTTGCAAGCGCGTCATGGGATAATCACCTGTTCGTGTTCGGAGGTATTTCTCTGGATGACCAGGTTCCGCCTCAACCATTCCTGTCCCCCACAGCTGAGAAGGGAAACTGGTAGATAAATGCAGTTGGATTACGGATTATCGCAAAAGCGAGCTTACAAATGGTCATGCGCTGATTGCGTTTGAGCATCCACACCTTTTGGAATCAGCCGTTTTGAAATCGCACTTTGGATTTTCGTTCGAATAGCCTCATCGCTTGCATCAGTGGAAAAAGCATCCTCGCCATCAATCAAACAAACAGCGGATGTGCCGTACTGGCGCGCTCTCATCGGAGCAAGGTCCAACTCGCGGATGGATACAGCATCGCCGAACGTTCTTGCTATCCTGCGAACCTGGCTGAGTTTGTGATTTTCAACCGGGCAGAAACCATCATTGAACAATGTGATTTCAATATCGATTCCAATGGGTTTATATCTCAACGGAATAACTTTCAATTTAATGCCATCAGCCCGGATTGGCAGAAACATGTAATGAGCGCCATCCTGCTCCAGCGCTGTTTTAAAACCAAGGTCTTTCAGATTTTTAACATTCAATTCGGATTGTGCCGCATCTCCTCTGGCTACGATTCCAGCGAAATCGCGCGAATCTTTTTTCATCACGGAAACAAGCGTTGCTCCTATGCCAGTTCCTCTTTTTTCAGGGTCAACGTACAGGCATCGCAAATACATAACGTTTACATTGCTTTCAATCGGTATGTTCAAATACTGCAGTGGACCATAGAAAATAGTGCCAATCGGTTTTTTAAAACCGTCAAACGCTATCGTACCCCTGAACCCGTTATGCATCGATTTCATAATCCACTGGATTGATTTCTCGATATCCCTGTCGGAATCAACAATCTTTCCTCGCTGAGCCAGGCACGGAAAGGCATGCTCAATGTTGTTGTAGTTGATAGTTTCAATACGCATCACGTCACCTCTAAATGTCTAAATGCGATACATTAAGGCATTTGATATTACTATTGCCAATAATCCCTCCTGATATTATTATCTGAATTTTTCCAGATTTCTTTATCTTTTAAGTAGTCGTCCCTGAAAAAGGTTATCTTCACCGTAACCCGGCCATCGTTCGAAAAAAACTTTTATAACCTGCTAACTTTCTAACTTACTAACTTACTAACCTGCTAACCTGCTAACTTATTTAAAAGAGTGTCGCGCAAACGAACTTCATGCTACTTCACATGATATAATATCACAAGCTAATGAATATTAAAATGCAGATAATGAACATCGACGGTGATTCAATTCCCACTTTTGACAAGGTTGGGATTATTGTCCCTGTTGACAAAGGCGAGATTTTTGTTCTTCCGACAGACACACAGTGGGGCATGGGAGCCAGCCCGAATTTCCCGCGCACGATTAAGAAAATATTCGCTATCAAGCAAAGGCCGCTTAATATGCCACTTCCCCTGTTCACGGCAAGTTACGAAAAAGCAGTCGAGCTTATTGGCGGAAAACCATCACTGCTTTTCAGAAAACTCTCCGATGCATTCTGGCCCGGAGCGCTGACAATAATCACCAAATCCGAGGGTGAGTTCAACGAGGGCCTTTTCAGCGTTGGCAATAAAATTGGAATTAGAATCCCCAACCATCCTGTAACACTTGAGATAATCAGGTCAAGCAGGGAGGGTTATCTCGCCGTGACAAGCGTTAACCGTCATGATGAACCGGTTTTGACATCGGTTGAGGAAATCGCGAGTGAATTCGGCGATGAGATTTATTTTCTGGTAAACAACAATCGAAAAATGACAATGAAACCATCCACTGTTGTTGATATATCTGGTGATGATATTGAAATAATCCGCAAGGGTGAGATTCCAGTAAAGGAAATAAACAGAGTAATTTCAACGTAAGCTTAGTTGCCTTCCTTCAGAGAAAAACTCTCAGGGAAGATTGTTTTCAAATCAGTACGTTTGATATCCCCTTTTGAATTGACAAGAATCAATTTCAGTTCCGGAGCGAATTCTGCAAGTACCTGGCAGCACGCTCCGCAGGGAGTGAAATTTCGCTCGGTTGAATTCACGATTGCCAGCGTGTCAAACTCCCGATCCCCTGATGAAATCGCGCATCCAATGGCAACACGCTCAGCGCATATTGTCAGCCCGTAACTCGCATTTTCAACATTGCATCCGGTGAATATTTCCCCGGAATCTGCCAGCAGCGCGGCGCCGACTTTAACGTTGGAGTATGGCGAATAAGCATTCTTCATTACCTTTTTCGCGTTTTCGATTAGAATGGTTTCGTCGATATTCATATTTAATTGTCCTGTTTAAGGAAATATCCTGATTGATGCAAAACGGCGATTGCAAGCCGGCATCAAGTTGACCGGGAACAGGAGAGCACCACATACCGCTGCTTCCTTCCGGACCTGACGGAATTAGCGGGTCTGCCTTGCCCGGGACCCGAAACCGGCACACAATCGCCGTTGGGATAATTCTATCGCAATATATAATCAAGGTAAAGATAATCATAATTATAAAAGCAAAAAACCCTCACGTTATGTGAGGGGTAATGTGGTTTCGCTTCTTAAACACAAAAAGAAAAATGCACTAATTGAATAAGGAATTAATGATTGCAGTTTGGCCTAAACCGGCAAATTACCAATTGCCGGCGGCGTCGGTGCCACTGGTCAGAGCGATGATAACACCATCGCGATAACCATCCGGAGCACCGTAGATCCATTCGCCATTATTTGGGTCAAGATATGGAAAATACGGCATCTTGCCGCGTTCGCCGCCACCGAAACATTCCGGACTTGAGAAATAGATCGATGTTGAATTGGTGCGAGTATAATTCGGATGTGGTTCATACGACCCACCACCCTGATATCCTGTCATGTTGTCAATCGCCGCACCCTGTACATCAGTCAAACGAATAACATCCACTCCATCAGTTCTCATGGAGCCGAAACCGCCAAGGAAATAGCGGTCTATCCTGGTGTACCTGAAATTCCAGATATAGCGCAGGCTCGGATTGGGAAGTGATTCGATAAGGAAATTCTGCTGGAACAGGTACGTTCCGCCTGATCGATAGAAAAACTCGCCTGCCCAGAATGCCTTGAGTGTAACCGCGGAATCAAGATTGCTGGTCGCATAACCTGAGCTGACATCGCTGGTGAAACGTTCCCATTCGGGAAGGCCACCCATTGCGTAGAACGGGTTTGCCGGAGTTCGGTTATTCACCATAGCGACATGGTATCCTGTCGCCTCATCAAGGAAACAGTTCTTGATACGAGATAACTGGATCTGTCCCTGGGGCAGTCTTTGCCAGAGGTATTTTGGGTCCTCCAGAATATTGCCCATAATCTCACCGGCAAAACCGAATCTGGGGTCACCATCTCCGATCTTGCATGGTGATGGACCTGTCCACCTGATAATAGTGGAAAGTCCCTCGCCATCATTCAAAAACGCGCATCTTGGATATGATGTCATATACGCGAGATGAATAAGCGGGTCAAAAGGTGGAGCGGCATTCGTCTCATTCGTACCGTCATAAGGTTCATGCTCATCGGGCCACATCGTCCGGCACCCAACACCCTCAACAGGCATCCACCCTTTCTCGTCACCACCCCAGAGCATCTTGGGATACTGTCCGCCGTGATCGACAGCGTATCTCTCAAGAGCAATCTGAATGGAATGCACGTTTGCCTTTACTTCAGCCTCACGCGCTTTGTCTTTTGCCTTGATGTAGTTGGGTAGAGCAATCGAGGCAAGTATCCCGATAATAGTAATTACTACCAGGAGTTCAATAAGAGTAAACCCCTTATCATTGGGTCTTGTCATTAAGGATCACTCCTTCATATAAAAATGAGTAAATCTGCAAATGCTTTACGAAACCACGAAAAGCAGCATTGCTTGTATTAATTCATCCTGCTTGAGGCTTTGGAAACACCAAACGTTTACTCCATGAAACAGAGAACACATAGTATTAAGCTTGAACATGAGTAAGTACAATCTGGTAAACTAACATTCCCTCCGCCTCGTTAATATTATACCTGAAAATAAGCAATAATAAAGCACATTCCTTTGACATAAGCCGGAAAAGTGAATTAAAATTCTTTTATTCGTTTTAAGTATGGTTTAGATGCCAGGGGATTTCTGATATAATAACGCGTAAGGGCCTTCGTTGAATTCAATGAAATCCAGTACAAGAAAAAAAGTCAGCCAACTACAACGCGGACGGCAGGATCTTCGCAAGATTGTTCATGTCGCTATCGGCATGTTCGGATTCCTCTACGCTTTTCTGGAATGGGACATTATCTTATTCGTATGGCTTATCTCGATTTTCTGCGCGTGGTTTCTGCCATCCAGAATCGAGGCGCTTGAGGTGATTCTGACACGTAAAGAGAATCGACTGGGATACTCGCCGGCAATGGTTCTTTATGGCGTGGTTCTGGCTCTAAGCTGCCTTGTATTTCAAAACACAATGATGGATTCCCTTATCGTGCTTGCCGCGGTCGCGTTTGGAGATGGTTTCAGCGGATTGTTCGGCTCGAATTATAATTTAACTCCCCTACCCTATAATAAAGATAAAACCTTAGGCGGCGTATTTGCTTTTATTATTTTCGGAACCATCGGCGCGCTTGCGTTGATGTTTTTCTATGCCGTTTTCAAAATACATATTCCATTTCACCCATCTCTTGCCGCCCTGCCGATTTTCCGTGTGTTGATTATTATGGTGGTCTGCGCGATTGTTGAATCAATACCGTGGCGAATTCCTGATAACCTGCCAATTGGCATTGCGGCGATTATCGCCGCGTTGCTGACAGCGGGAATTGCGCATTAGGGTAATTTATCGCAGCGACCGCTTGTGAGTGATTAGCTGCGAAGTTATGCTTTTCACCCACAATCACAAAAAGACATGATTGTGGGCATCTCAGCGGCACCCGAGATGTTATCGGGAAAATGGTATGTTGGAAAATCAACATGCTTTTCCGACAAGCTCTCACTTTTCAATGCTCAGTGCTCAAAGTTTTAATTCACAATTACATATCAGTTTGCTCAAAATAACCATTAATGATATAATTTAGTTGTCTCTTAAATGGAGGCACCACAAGTTGCTTCACCATTTTCCAAACACACCAACGGGGGTGATTGGTGTGAAGTAATAGGTTTTATCGCAGTATTAATGCTAACTGAGGAGAATGGTGTGTATTTACTTTTGCTTTTCATCGGGGATAACACGCCTAATTGAACTTAATTTTTCCAGCGGAGTATCTCACATGCTCCAAAGGGAGGCGCATTATGCATTCTACAAAACAGATTTGGTTATTATTTGTTGTTTTCTTACTTTTCGCACTTGTCGGATGTTCCGGCGGTGGAAAAGGACCAATTGAGCCGGGACTGAATTCACCCGCCGATGAAATGCCATCCGATATCAATGAAACGGCGATTTACACTCCTGATGGCATCGCGGAGGGTGAAACTATCCCCATTCTTTTTGGAATATATGAAGTGAATATTGATCCTATCAGCATGACGGGCGATATCCATCCAATCAGGACATCAGCAGCACTCGGCGACAGTTTCATGGTGGATATCACTCCTTTCCTGACAATTACTCCATGCGCCGACTGCGTTGATATCAAATCAATCGCGTTGAATGAGGAGGATTACCTTGAGGTAACTTTCCAAACCAAACACCCGTTCGACCCAACAAACCGCTACGACCTCCATGTGTTCGACCTGCGAGGCATAATTGTCAACGGTGACAACTGCAGGCAATTCGACAACGTTCGTATTGACCTGGACGGCGACGGCTCCTACGAAAGCCCCGCGCGGGGAAATGTAAACCTGATTGTCAATCCCGACGGTTTCACATCTTTCTACGATGGAATTGTTGAGGATATAATTGGAAAAATCTACGACGGCAATATCTGCCCGTTTAAAAACCTGTGGTTTTTCCCCAGGACTACTCCGCCTGACTCGAATTATGACCCGTCAAGCGCGCCGAAATATGGTTTCACCGATTTGAGAAATCCGTATGGGCATAATGTGTTTCCGATGGGCGCTGATTTTGAAAATAAGCTGGCGGCGACAACGTACACGTTTGATTTCGCGGAAGTTGACACTATCGATTTCCTTTTCATACTTGAGGCAAGTTACGGCCACACGACAACACGCTGGACAAGGCTGGAACCGCGATTCTTCCTACCGGAATTCCATCGCAAGGACGCCTCTTATGTGTCCGCGGTACTGGATAGCAACGACCTTATGGCGGGTTCTACGGAATCATCCGCGACCCTTCTTGTGAATATCGTTGACTGGCAGGCTGGATATCTGCCTTCCGGCGGATGGGATTACAGAACATCAAACCTGACCGAGACAAGATACATGTCGGATGTTAAAAGCCTTGTGCTCGATATTCCGGGCGTTCTTTCCAGCGCAATCGCGCGCAATAAATCGGATTTCGCAGGCGTCGGTTCGTTTGAAACGCCTTATACATGCGAAATAACTTTCTACAACGACCTTGCGGCAGATACAGGAACATATTGGGGGCTTGTCGCTGTGCGGGATGATCTCGAAGGCACAATGCAAACTCCGCTGGGTGTTTCAAACGATGTCTTTAATCCGATTAAGATGCATGACATCACAACATACCAGAGTTTCAAAGTTGAAATTGAAGATTTCAACATTCCACCGATTGCGGATTTACGTGTCGGTCCCAATCCGGTTTACGCTTTCGCTGATTTAACATGCGGGGTTGGGCCTTTATGCCTTGATCCTGACGGCACAATCGTACAATACGAATATATGTTTGATTATGACGGCACTCCCGCTAATTTTGTCGCGGATGTTACTCAAGATTCCGTCGATCCCGATTTTGGCGATGATGTCGTTACACAGCTGGATGACTCGCAGGGAAATTTCCTTGTCGCGCAGAGAGTAACTGATGATCTCGGCGCTGTTGATATCGATTTCGAAAACGTTGAAGTTCTCACAAATCAATCACCTGTCGCGGATGTCGAAGCAGTTCCCGACCCGGTTCGCGCCTGCGCTGAAGTAACAGTTTCCGTTGGGCCGTTATGTAATGATCCTGACGGCTCAATCGTAATGTATCAATACGATTTCGACTGGGACGGCGTTCCGGCGAATTTCGCTCCTTTTATCACCCAAACACCCGGACCGGGATTCGGGCAGGATGTCGGTGTGCAATATGGTGAAGCAGACATCGGAAACAAACTAATCGCACAAAGAGTTACAGATGACCTTGGCGGGACAGATATCGATTCCGTAAATATTCAAGTAATTGCAAATCAGGCGCCAACCGCGCAGCTTCAGGATAATGATCCTGACAATGAGGTCAACAACGGCGACTCGGTTATATTCCAGCCGGGAACACTGACAGATGACCCGGATGGCGACATCGTCATGTATGAATATGACTGGGATTACGACCTTGTCCCGGCTAATTTCAGCGCTGATGTAACTCAAACTCCCGGACCGGGATTCGGAACTCCGGTTGCGCATGTGTTCACCAATACAGGTGGAAGCGATATTACAGTTAATGTCGGTTTCAGAGTTACCGATGACGGCTGCCCTATTTTGGACGACATCGACTATACGGAATTCACAGTGCATCCATTCTTAAGCGGCCTGCCGATTATGGAGGATTTTGAGGATACCACCGGCGGTTCGGTCCCGTCAAATTGGGGTGTTACAGGACGCTTTGGCAATGCGTATTATTGGAATACACTAGGTACCGGGTGCAATAACACAACATGGCGTTGGGGAGTTACAGTTAATACAGCTGACGGTTTTGATCCAGCAGGTTCACCGGGTGAAAATCATTTCCTTAATGAAGATGGTTATGCAAATTCTTTCAGTGACCAGCTATACACTTACCAGAATCGCGCAACGATTGCTTACACACCTGAATTCACTGTTCCACTTGGCGGCGCTACACTTAAAATCAGGCACTGGTATGACACGACCTTTGTTGATTTCTCCCCCCCCCCCCCTTGCCACACTTATGGTTTGCGCTTGATGGAGGAAGGCCAATTGTTACAATCGATAATCCAGGCGCAATAGGCTGGTCTGATTTCTGTTATCAGGCTAATTATGATCATCGACCAATCAGACCGTTAAACGTTACAACAGGTCCCTCATATAATGCTGTTTCCGACACGACTTCCGCCAATCACCCACTCAATACTAGGTCAGCGCATACACACGCCTCATATGATTTAACTCCATCGTGGCGAACCAATACCTATACTCTTAATGCGTATATAGGGGAAACAATTCGAGTCGGATTCCTTTTCGGTTCAGATGATATTGACTTGGATGTAGAAGATTGCCCCGGAAACACTTATGAATGGCTTGATATTTATAGTAAACCCGGATGGCGCATTCAATGGGTGGAGATAACAGCGAATTAGGAAACAGTTAGTAAGTAAAAAAGTTAGTAAGTTAGTAAGTTAGCAAGTTAGCAAGAAAAAAAGCATCCGCCGGGAGCTTCGTCACCCTTGCCGGAAAGCCGGGTGCATCAGCACCCCGTCGGTAAAAGTAAATCTCTCGAAAAAATCCGGGTGCCGCCCATAAAGCCGTCTCGGCTTTATGGGTGATTCGCAGCGAAGTTACGCATTTCACCCACAAATCACAAAAAGACGTGATATGTGGGCGGCACCCGAGTATTTTGATAAACCATCAGCCTTTATTAATACATGTAACCCGGTTTCCCTTAACCGGGGAAATGGGGTCACTTCACGAAACCCAAGTAAATGGATTCCCGCTTTCGCGGGAATGACGTAATCGTTGTTTTGCGGGAATGACGTAATCGTTGTTTTGCGGGAATTGCGTAATCGTTGTTTTGCGGGAATGACGTAATCGTTGTTTCGCGGGAATGACGTAATCGTTGTTTCGATGGTTCATCATTATCCCGGGTGCCGCCCATAAAGCCGTCTCGGCTTTATGGGTGATTCGCAGCGAAGTT
>CBDURE010000072.1:0-17593 GCA_965369605.1 uncultured bacterium | reverse complement strand
GTTCGAAATTTAAAAACCGTATCTTCCGGAATATCGCGTAGATAAAATATTTCTTTCTTCGAGATGACGTTGCCGAATTCTCCTTCCGGATTTTTGGAGCTGAAAGATTTCAGCAGATCTTTATTTGCACCCACTGATGTAAAATGTTCGAATTCCAAATTGGCTTCATTCAAGATATAAAATGTGCCCATATTGGATTTTGTTATTTCCATTATTTGTTTAAATCAATCGTGGATTGTGGGTAAACTCCTTTTCTTATAATTACATTAGTTAAGTTATGCTATAATATTAAATAATTTTAAGACCATCTATTAAGGGTACTAACCCATAATAAATCTTCGGAGGATACAAAATGAAAAAGTACTTGCTGCTAACCACTGTGATTTTTCTCATGTTGCTATCGGCATGTTCAGGCAATGGGGAAAATCCAATCTCACCGGATGCATCAAACCCACAGGACCAATCCGCGGATAGCAATGCTGAATTCACGCCGGCTGAGGCATCTGATGTGCTCTATTCACGCGCATCAATGGACAATGTAGCCTACAAGGCGTTCGGAATTTACCAGGTCATTATTGACCCTGTCAGCCTGACAGGTGAAATAATCCCCGCGCGAAACGCACTGGCAATCGGGGATACATTCGATGCCGACCTGACCCAATTTTTGACTGTAACTCCCTGCGCCAACTGTCTTCAAATTGACGGCATCAACCTTCTGCCTGATAATCAGGTTCAGGTCGGATTTGCTGTCAAACATCCATTTGCGGATATTACA
Source organism: uncultured bacterium (assembly GCA_965369605.1). Taxonomy (GTDB): domain Bacteria; phylum JAJVIF01; class JAJVIF01; order JAGGVT01; family JAGGVT01; genus JAGGVT01. Next base: position 16,818 of record CBDURE010000072.1, on the reverse strand, counting down.
ACCCGTCCCGACCTTCACGGTTTCGATGTTCGAGGAATTGTAATCGCCAATGGCAACTACAATTTTCCACTCACGATAGTAATGCTGAGTGAATTGGATTTCGCATCCGCGCGCGCGAATGTGTCGCTTGTCGCAAACGCGGACGGCTACACGCATCACTTTGACGGACTCGTCGCGGACCCGAATTACTTCGACCCGCCGCGCGATTTCAATGCGAATATCAATCCGTTCAAATCATATTTTATCGATGGCACTACTCCCGATTTTGATCCTCATGCGCCATCGGGACATAACGTAATGCCTACCGGAGCCGATTGGGAAACACAGGATTTTACTTTCAACATCGGCATCGGAAGCCCTATTGAATTCGCATTCGTTGTGGATTGCGCTTATGGCCACTCCGCGACTTATGAAAACAGGGATACGCCATACTATTTCCTGCCGGAGTATAATCGTAAAGAGGCATGGAAAGTGGATGTGTCGATTGTTACAAACGATTTACAATCCGGCGATACAGGCTCAACCGCGCAATTGGCAATAGAAGTTTGTGACTGGCAAGCTGGACTTGACGCTGATCCCGAATATCCCAACCCGGACAACATGGATGGAATCAGCGCGGTAAGCGATGTCGCCTCGGTTAGTGTGGAAATGACAAATGTCAGCGCTTTCGTTCAATCAGACACTCCCGATTCAGGAAGTGGAACTGCAGCTGATCCATATTCGTTCACTCTAACAGTTACAAATACTGAGGGAGTTGCCGCAGGATATTACAACGGAATTGTCGCTGTCAGGGATGACCTGCAGGGACTTCAGGGACCCATGGGAATCCCGGAGAATCCAAACGGTTTTCCATTCGAGGGGCCTGAGATTTATGATTATTCCGTATATCAGCTTTTCACAATTCGAGTGCACGGCTCCGCGCCGGTTGTTAACAGCATCGAAGAACCCGTTGGAGTATTTGAAAACGATACTGTTCAATTGTCAGCGACCGTATCTGAAGTTGACGGCGACGATGTAAACTACCGCTGGGAGCAGATCGCACCACCTAGTCCACTTGTGTCTTTTATCGATCCGACACTCAAAGACGCTCAGTTTGTAGCGCCATCGCTTTATGATATTCCCATCGGCGGTCTGCAATTTACACTGAGACTCACCGCGACTGATATTGACGGTGAAGGGACAAAGAATGTTGTTTTCAATATTCAGGAATATAATGATCCGCCAATTTGCGTTGGAATCGACACACAACCATATCTGGGTGTTGTCGGTGTTGATGAGGATTTGACATTAACCATCGATGCACAAGACCCGGATGGTGATGCTCTTAATTACGCATGGGATTTTGACTATGATGGCATAATTTTTAATGAGGATGATACTGGCGCGATGGTAACAACAAACTGGACCGTTCCGGGATTCCTGATTATTGCCTGCCGCATTTCGGAAGATCGTTCAAACTCCCTTGAAGAAATCTGCTCACGAATTATCGTTGTGAGAGGTTTCTATGATACTGATATAAAGGTGGATCACGAAGATGAACCGGATCCGAACTTCTACGATCAGGATGTTGCTAATATCGGAAGCACGTTCCATGCAGCCTGGGTAGATAAGGATGATTATTTCATATATTACGGCAACAACCGGGATGACCATGATATTTTCAGCAATCATTCGAAAGTCGCAAGTGATGCGTTAACCGGTTGGCGCCATGATCCCAAAGTCATCGGATTTGGCAGCACTGTCATGGTTATCTGGGTTGAGTATGATACTGACCAGGTTCCATTTTTATATAGTTTGAAAATGGCTCGGAGTACAAATTACGGTGATAGCTGGGCGGGCCCTTATACTATCACAACCAGAGACAGCCCTGATAATATCGGAGACTTTGATGTATGCAACGGGTTAAACTCAAGCACATATTTCATATTCTATGAAGCCAAGGAAACAGCTCAGATCAAAAACTACGTGCTGAGGTCAACAGACAGTGGTGTAACATGGGAAGTTCCTCCCGGTGGAGGGCAGTTCAGAGATGTTTTCGGAGTCGGTGATTATGTCGCGCATCCACAAATTGGAATTGGCGACAACGGAATTCTCCTCACACTCTGGCTTGACGCTCAAGTATCTCCAGCGAGATTCCTTATGGATTGGAGTGACGATGACGGTAAAACCTGGCATACAGATATTATCGCAGCCGCAACAATCGACAATTTCGTTGGCGGGGCAATGTCGTTGGCAGATGATGGCTCCGGCTACATTGCATTACTTAGAGACACAGGAAGTTTAACCATTTATAGGTTGATTTTTTCAACTGAACCGGATTTGATCGGACTTATATCCATGGGCGCCGGCGCTGATTCTATTGATCTTTACGTTTCTGATTCCGGCAATACTGCAATTGTTACATACGCGAAAGCAACTGGAATAACAGCGTATTACACAACAAATGGAGGTACAGGCTGGGGTTATCTATGGAGTATGGACCATTCAACTGGTGATACATACAATGTTGTGTGCGATGGCTTATCAAGGACATCTCCCAACAGGGTTGAGTTCTTTTACACGTGGGTTGATAATCGTGGCGCAGCTGGTAGTGAAGCGCATATATACGGAAACTTCATGTATGTGCCGGATTATTATTAACGAATAGTCGATTTACGCAATACCCCGGCGAGGGGATGCCGGGTTACATTGAAAACTGCCCCGAAATAGCAGAGGGTTAAAACCCTCTGCTATTTTTATCACGTCCTCACTTATTGTATAATACTTGTTTTTGTAATTCAGGCTGGGAATTGAAACCTGATTGAGCACAAGTCCGATTAACATAATTATCATCACGGAAGGCAAAGCGGGGCATTTGTCGCAATCGACAGGCATTGCTGAACTTATCGATGGTGAGAAGTCAATTCGCACAATCAATGTTAAACTGGATGCCGGCTCAGAGGAATCGCTGCTCAGAGGGCTAACCGGACTTCACATGCTGCTGGGATTCCCATCCGTAAAAAGTTTGTGGAAACGCGCCGCGCAATATATCACCGATGAGGATATCAAGAGCATTATCAGTTCCCCTCCTGATCTTGTTATTTCAGCAGGCACAATTCCGTCGAGTTTTAATGCCATAATTAAAAAGAAATTCAAATGTAAAAGCGTTGTCGCGATGAGACCATCAATGCTGCCGCTCAGCGCATTTGATTTGGTTATACTTCCCAAACACGATATCAAAGGCGATGAGCCGTCCAATGTAATCGCGCCATGCACAAGTGCGAATTCATGCCTACCCGAATTGATTAAACAAGACGGCGATTCATTTGCCGATGAATACAGCATAAATCGAGATGATAATCACTGGGCGATTTTTCTTGGCGGTCCCAGCAAGGTACGCAACTTTCCGATATCAGATGTGATTAACGTTGTGAAATTAATTCTTGAAACAGCCAGTGAGAAAAACGCGAAATTAATAATCAGCACATCCCGCAGAACGGACAGTGAATTCGAGAATCGCTTGAAAAATCTAGCGGATGATTTCAAAAAGCAAATCGCGTTTTTGCAGATATATTCCGAAATGCCGATAAGCACTACCAGAGCGATACTCGCGCTGTCGAAAAAGGTTTTTATAACTGAGGATTCCGTGTCGATGGCAAGTGAATCGCTTTGGGCAAAGCGGGAGACTCTCTTGTTGGAACTACCGCATAAAATATCAGGCAAGGCTGACAAAATCGACAGGTTTAAACAAAATCTTATTGATAACGGCTTGATAAGAGTCATTGAAAAGGATACAGTAAAAACCGGCAGTCTGGAAAGTATTTCCGAAATAGTATCATCCGCGGATTTCGATGATATCGAGATTATTAAAAAATCGGTGAACGCACTTGTTCAGGATGATGTCTAATAGTTTTTTGCAATGAATGGCAATGGGCTTAAGCTCATTGTCCAGTTTTTTTATAAATGGAAAAAAGAAACCAAAAAATAAGCGAATTTCGCCAGATGGTTGTTGGCTCGGTGATTATCTGCATCACGGCATCAGTTATCGGGCTTCTGTTTAACATGGTTAATCCAAACAGAATCCCTCTGGATTATAAGAAAATCGCTGACCCGACCGCAACCGTCAGCGACGATAACGGCTTCTGTGAGCCTGTGCCGACTTTTTCTGAGGATGCGTTTGATCTTCTCAATGCCGGTGAAGTTACTTATTTTATCGATACGCGCGAGAAAGATGAATTCGCAACAGGGCATATCAAAGGCGCGCTGAATATTCCATCGGAGAAGGCGTATCCGGTTTATCAATCCCTAAAATTCAAATTACCGAAAGATGGCGTATATATATTCTATTGCGATGAGGGTTGCGATTCATCCATGGAAGTAGCGTACTTTTTCTGCCAGAATGGCTTTACGGACGGGAATATTCGGGTGCTTGATGATGGTTTCGAATATTGGAAAGAGGAGGGGTATCCGGTTGAATAACTCATTTAAGCCAAAATCGCCATGAACGAAACGCCAGTAAAAGACAAAAAAACATTCGGAGTGCGTGAATTCTTCTCGCTGTTTTTCAGAATTCTGATTGGGCTTATTTTCATCTACGCCTCATACAGTAAAATCCTGAACCCCTATTCGTTCTATCGCGCGACGCTTGAGTATGAGCTTCTGCCGTTATTTGCCGTGCCTGTCTTCTCCATCATACTGCCGTGGATTGAGATGTTCACCGGGTTGTGCCTTATTATCGGCGCGCTGTATCGTTCGAGCAATCTCATATTTTTTGTTCTGCTTGTCGTATTTGAAATGGGGATTATCATCAACCTGCTGCGTGGCCGGGACATGGATTGCGGATGCGGCCTTCCGCTTGATTTAATCGGTATCAGCGAAAAACTGACATGGATGACAGTCTGGCGCGATTCTGTTTTCATTTTCATGTCAGCGTATCTGGTATTCTTTTCAAAACCTCGATTCACTCTCGATAGTTTCCTTTTAAGGCGTAAGTCCGTTAAAAATCCCGCTCAATCCTCAGATAAACCTGAGACATCCTGATTTAGTCGTTAAAATCTAACAATATGATATTTACCGGGAGCGCCGCAGGCTACGGGCTTGTTGAAAAAGCTATGCGTGTAAGGGCAGGCCCCTGTGCCTGCCCGAAAGTTCGCCATAAACACAGGGCAACCCACTAGTGGGCAACCACGGGGGGTTGCCCCTACGGTTTGCGACCAAAGGAGGTTTTTCAACAAGCCCGGCTACTGCGGCACTCCCGCGTGGTTAGATGATTTCACCGTATCAGTATGCAACTTCACTCAAACCGGTGTTATAATAATCTGGGTTTTATTCTGGAATGTCAGGAAGTGCTATTATGATTTCTCTTTTCCCCAGAAGTTCTCTATTAATACTTATTGTTATCTGCATTTCATTTTTACTCGGATGCTCATCGCAGCGTGATATGGTCTCAGTTGATTTAACAACGCCTGACCTTCCAGCTACATTCAATAATGACACTGCAAAAACCGACAGGTCACTGTTTGGTTTGTATCAAATATCCGTTGATGTTCCAACGCAGACAGTTGAGATTGTGCCTGTCCGTCGAGCTGACCTCGACCTGCATGTGAATCTCAACCCCTATCTTATCAGCGAACCATGCCGCGATTGTCTCAGGCTGGACAGTGTCGGATTCGATGAGGATGAAAATCTTCTTCTGGATTTCGCACTGACACACGCGTTTCAGGATGTAGCTGTCAGGCCTGATTTGAACGGATTTGATCTAAGGGGAATCCTTGCACTTCCCGCTACAAAAATTTTCCCATTGACTCCACACACGAAATCTGTTTTTGACCCAATCACACATCTTATTATCAGAAACGAACAGCCCATTACATTGAATCCCGGCGCTTTGATAAACGCTGACGGCTACACGCCGCTTTGGGATTTTTACGCCGATATGCCTGATTATGCAGGAGCAATTCCCGGCACGTTGAATCCGTTTATCAATTATTTCTGGGAGGATAATCCTGATCCGGTTGTGGAGGGCAATCTGATTCCGTGGCGGACTTTCGCAGTCGGCGGCAGTTGGGATGTTAAACGATATGTTCTTGATTTGACAAAGCTTGATGATACTTTCAAATTTTATTTCATCGCGGATGTTACATACGGCCAGTCGGCAACATGGCAGACACGTCAGAATCCGTTCTATCGCAATCCGCAGTTTAATATCAAGGAAGCATACGATGTCACGGTTGATGTTGAGAGCGGTTTTGTTACCGGCGATGTCCTAACCACATGTGATCTGACAATTTATGTAAAAGACTGGCAAGCCGGTGCGCCGGTTGTTATCGATCCGCAAAATCCGGAACAGTATGAAATAGACGCTGTCAGTAACGTTTTCAGGCTTACAATCGACGCTCCCGACTTTCAATACGGGCTTATTTCAATTGACACTCCCGATTCAGGTGCGGGAACTGAGGCTGACCCCTGGGTTTATACAGCACAGCTTAGAAATCTTCAGGCTGCGACCACCGGAGTGTATCCTGTTCTTATCGGTGTTGAGGATGATCTCAATGAAACGGATCTGCTTGATTTGCGGGTATTCGAACTTATCTTTGCCGAGGTATTCTCATCGCATGTTGTGATAGAATTCAATCCGCCCGAACGTGTAACATATAACGAACATGCGTCATTCCTCTGGCCGAAGGAGGCAATCGCGCTGGATGGCGCGAATCGGCCTCATGTCGTCTGGACTGATGACCGAACGGGCTACCACCAGGTCTATTATTCATACCGGATTGCACAGGGAAACTGGTCTGAACCGGAGAACATATCGCAGTCGGACGGGCAGGCGTATTATGCAACTGTCGCTATCGATGTAAACAATCACGGACACATAGTCTGGGAGGATAGCGATGGGCTTGTTGAGGGATTGAATATTCACTACGGCTATAAAACCGGTGCCGGACTTGAACATAGTATCAACTTAACCGATTTCTCCGAACAGGGCATAGGTGTTTTTCCGAAAGTTGTGGTTGATGCAACAAGCAATCCGCATATTGTGTGGGCGGAAAGCACATCCGGCGATGATGATTACGATGTCCGATACATGCACATTGACATGTCAGGCCCTTCGCCAATTCCGGATTACGCGCAATTCATCGGGCAAACGGACGCTTTTGAGGGGCAGCCATCCGTGGCGCTTGGTATGAACGATAATCCAAGAGTTGTTTTTATCCGCGAGGACGGCGAACATAAACTGTTCTTCACGAAAAAAGACACAGGTAGTTTCTCCGAACCATCGCTTATAGATAATGGGCCGGCATACTGGCCTGACCTGATTTATACGTTCACCAATATGGGAACGGTATGCTTCCACGGTGGGAACATGGCTACAGCTCAAATACTCGCGATGAACACAGTCAACGATGGCGCAACGTGGTCGGATATAATTTCAATTACGGATGCCGCGGATATGCATCATGTCATCCCCGACATATCGTACGATTCATATAACGCAGTGCATATAGTCTGGCATGAGATCGACCCGCTAACCCAATTCCCCGGGCAGGTTAAGTATGTCCAATTAACAACGGATGGCGTAACCGACCAGCAGTTTGTAACACCGGACGATTACCCATCGGCGTTTCCATCAATCGCGGTTGATATGGATAATGAAGTTCATGTAGCCGTACAGACATTCACGGATGATAACTACGAGATTTACTATTTGACGTCGAGGGATTAGGATTTTGGTTAAAGATATATTATTTATCCCTAAAATCAGCGATTGGATATTTTCGAAGCGCCTGTGGAAAATAGGGACAGTTACCATTTTTGTAACCCGCATAGTTAAGGGAAAGTCAAATAGTAATTTCCAAATCGAGTTGCCAGTGTTTATCGGCGACATAAAATAGGTAACTGTCCCTATTTTCTGAAGAGGTTAAGAATGAAATATAACAATATTCTGTATTCACTAATGATATTTATTGTATTTTCTTTGGGTTGCGCCAGTGAGTATCCAAAAGCTAATAAGGATGACTTATTGAAAGAGCATAAGAATCTTGACAAGCAAATGGGGAAGCAGGAAGATAACAATCGTAGTTCTGCAGATACACTACCTCCATATGCTTTCGAATACACGCCTTTAACTTTTCAAAAATTGCAGAACATAAGAAATGGCAGCGATAATTTCAATCAAATTGAGATTGTATATTCAAGTCGTACAAATCCTGGTCAAAACGGACCCACACAAATAAAAAAACTGTATTTAACTGCCGGTGAGCCATTGAATACGTTTGACTACACTATGATTAATGAATACAAAGGTGACTTTGTTCATATTGACAGAACTATCCCGCTAACATCTGACTATGATAAAACCTTCTCAAAATTCGAAGTAGATTCGATTTTTGACCTTATTGAAAACAATTCTATCTATTTCTTTAATCATGAGGAATTTAATGGTGAAGAACTAATTCTTGCTGATGATTATCACATTTGCCAAGGTATCTATACGTTTTCAATATCAATTGTCAAACCTGAATTTCTCTCTGGATCGTGGCAGGAGCAGTATTATCCAGCATGGGGAATTAGTAAGTGCGCTAATGAATACCCCGGCGGTCCGGATGACCCACTCTACGGACTATTCGAACTGATCGAAGATAATTTCATCAGCCAGTTTGAGTAGAATATGCACGAAAAAGTCTCTATCCCCTTAATCCTAATCCATAAGTGTTTTTCAGGCGCAACTACGAGATTTTCTAACTGACATCGAAGGATTAGTTAACCGCGCCTGAAAAACACATCTTGACAAAATTGAATGTGGTGGTAAAATATTAGAACGTTCGTTCCGAATTGTGAATGAGCGTTCATTTTTTATTATGTGCATTGTAATGGGCAAATGAACAAGAAAAAGAAACCGACCAGAAAAGAGAGGGAACAGGAGCAGAGAAAGCAGTATATTCTGTCCTGTGCGGAGGAGTTGTTCGCTGAAAATGGCTATGACAATACATCAATGGCGATGATTGCCGAGAAAAGCGAATTCTCAGTGGGGACAGTCTATAATTTATTCCCATCCAAAAGCGACATTTATTCAAGCCTGCTGATAAGCAAACTGACTGAGACATACGAAGGATTATCGCTGATTGTAAAAAAGAAAATCAAACCGCTCGATAAAGTCCGGACAGTTATTGAATTCAACATCGGCATGATTCGAAAGAACGAAAAGTTCCTCATGCTATATATGAATGATGTCGCCCGCCATGAATGGGGACTTGTTTCAAATATTGAAATGATTGATGAAGGCCTTCATTCGAAAATTTCAGGATTGATGGGGAAAGTAATTCATAATGCCCAATTGGATGGCTCCATTCGCGATGACATATCCTCTGAAAAAGCCCTGTTTATCTTTAAAAAACTGACTCTTGTATATCTGCTTGATGCAATCGCGAGACCAGATAAGTTCGATGTGCAGAAATCAGTTGATGAAATGTATGAAATATTCATTCATGGAGTTGGTGCGAAAAAATGAGATTCTTCATATACACTCTGCTAATAATGCTTGCAACGACGTTTTTCCCGATAATCTCCACAGCTGATGACTCATCATCAGATAGCCAATTTTTGTTGGTTGACCATCAAAAGGCTGTTGAAATGGCGCTTGGGAATAACCAATTGGTTTGCGCGGCGGAAAGAATGGTCAGTGCCGCAAGAGCGGAGGGAAAAGCGCAGTACGCTCCTTTCCTACCACAGTTAAGCACAACGTATTCATACACTCGCCTGGACAGCGCCCCGTTTATGTCTGTTGATTTGGGCGATGGCGTCCAGGATATGCCTATGGGGACTGCGGATAATTATAAATGGTCGTTCCAGTTTGTATTTCCCCTCTATGCGGGCGGCGCGAAAAAAGCGGTTAAGAAGATGATTCAAATCAACGAGGAAATCGCGCGAAATAATCTCGATATCGCGAGACGGGGAATCTCGTACGGCGCGGTGCAGGCATATTACGGCGTTCTTAGCACAAGACGCCTTGTTGAGGTTCGGGAGGCATCGCTTGAATTTATAACTGAAGCTCACCGAAACGCCCAATTAATGCAGCAGGAAGGCTTTTTTCATGCGAGTGATGTTCTTCAGATGGATGTCGCGAAAGGCCGCGCGCAGATGGACCTTCGAGCCGCGCAGGATATGGAACATACCGCTGTAATGACCTTCTGCCAGATTCTGGGGCTTGATGTCGATTCCAATCTGGAAACTCTTGAGCCAGACAAGCCATCGCGCAATGTTGAATTTAACAGGCAGGATGTTGTTGAACTGGCATTGCGCCAAAATGGTGAAATACAAGAGATGAATCTTCAGATTGACATGCTCAGCAAACGGCTTCAAATGGTGAAAGCAGGAAAACGGCCATCGCTGAATTTCATCAGCCAGTACAGTAATGAGGGTGATACCTTCAAAGTAAGCGGCAACGGACTTGGCGGTGACCCGAATCTTTTCTCCGCCACGCTGCAATTAAGCTGGTCGATATATGATTCAAAAAAAATATCGAGTGAGATGAAACAGCTTGAGGAATCTATTGAGGCATTGGAAATTCAGAGAAAAGATGTTTCGCAAAAACTTGAGATTTCCATAAATAAATCACTTGATGATTATTTCAGGGCGTTGGATAGCATTGACGTAACAAGCGAAAATTTTAATTCGGCAAAGGAGAATCTCAGGATTCTCAACGAGCGATTTAGTGAGGGGCTTGAGCGAACTACAAATCTGCTGGAAGGTGAAACTCTTCTGGCAGTTGCTAAACTTGAATACAATCAATCCATCTATGATTCATATAGAGATCTTTCGAAACTCGCGATGGAAAGCGGGTTTGAATCAACGGATGAGTTTCATGAAACATTATTATCTGAATTCAAAAAAAATAACACCATGCTTTAGCATGGTGCTTATAAACTGGCAGCAGCCAAAGGTGAAATATCCATTATGAATAGAACAGGATTTGCAATAACAATTATATTTTTATGCTTCATTTTATTGTCATGCACGAACACTGAAGCGCCGCAGGAGGAACTTAAAGGCGTCCCCGTTACCGTAATAAAGCCTGAAGTGAAAGATATTGTGCTTTATTATGACACATCCTCGACAATTGAAGCCGCGGATGTCCGTACGCTTTCATTTACAGTGCCTGGAAAAATAGCTGAGATGTTCAAGGATGATGGTGAGCGAATTTCCAAAGGTGAAATAATAGCTGAACTGGACAGGGAATCATATCTGAATGGCTTAAAAGCGGCGGAAAGCAATCTTGCGCTCTCGTTGAAACGTAATAACGCGGCAAAAGTGCAAAAGCAAATCTATGAGAATCAACTTGAAGATGCGGAAAACGAGCTGGCTGACAAGGAAAAGGATTTCAATCGATACAAAAGGCTGCGCGATGAAAATGTCATCACTCAAAAAGAATTTGAGGAGAAGGAAACCGAGTATAAAAGCGCGAAATTGGATGTTGATAACGCGCAAAACGCAGTGAAACTGTCTCTTGGGCAAATTGCCACAACACAGGATGCCGCTGATGCCGCAACAGCGCAAAGGAATGTCGCGAAAAAACAATATGATGACGCTGCTATTCATGCCCCGTTTGATGGCACAATCAACAACAAACTGGCTGATGCCAGCTCGGTGACAGGTCCGGGACAGCCTGTTTACAAGGTTGTTGCCGATGGCGATTTGAAAATTGAAGCATCACTGCCGGAAAGGTATATTAACAGTGTGTCTGAGGGTTCAAATATCCTGTTGACTGTTCCCAATAATCACTGTCTTTTAAAATTGCAGAAAATCACAATGGTTCATCGCGAAATCAGTGCCAAAACTGGTAATTTCGGTGTGACCATTGACCTAACGGATATTAACGGATGTCTCAGGCATGGCATGTTCGCGCATTTGAGTTTTGAAATCGACCGCAGCGCGAATACTCTCAGCCTGCCGGTTGAGGCGATAATCGAACTTGCCGGCGAGAAGATCGTTTATGTCGCAACAAACAATAAAGCCGTTAAAACCGTTGTAAAAACAGGGCTTGCATCGAAAGACTATGTCGAGATTTTATCGGGTCTTTCCAAAGATGACAATGTTGTTTTCTCCGGTAATAAGTATGTTGTTAATGATACTGATATTCGAATTATTGAGGAAAGGACCTCACCCCCCAGCCCCCTCTCCACTACGTAGAGAGGGGGAGCAGGAAAACGGTACTCTTTATTCCCTCTCCATCGTGCTGAGAGGGAAAGTCGGGAAACGATATTATTTCTCCCCTCTCCATCGTGCTGAGAGGGGGAGTCGGAAAAGGATATTCTTTCTCCCCTCGCCACTAGTGGCTCTCCTGATGCTGGAAAGCCACTAGTGGCGAGGGGTCGGGGGTTGAGGTACTTATTATTACTTTTATTAACTAATTAAAAAAGCGAGACAATATGTTTCTTTCAAATATATCCATAAGCAGACCAGTATTTACAACGATGGTGATTCTTGCGCTTGTTGTTTTCGGCTATGTGAGCTATGGCAAACTGGGAATTGATTTAATGCCGGATGTTGATTTCGGTTATCTCACTATCACTGTTGTTTATCCCGGCGCTGATCCTGAAACAGTTGAATCGGAAATCATCGACAAAATTGAGGAGGAAGTCAGCACACTTCCGGGAATCAAGCAGATTCAATCAAGAGCATTGGAAAATGTCGGCTTGATTTTTATGGAATATGAGCTGGACGTTGATATCGACATTGCGGCTCAGGATGTTCGCGCCAGGATTGAATCAATTAAACGCGATCTTCCAAAGGATGCAGAAAGCCCAATTGTTGAAAAACTCGATATCGGGGCAACTCCTGTTATGACGGTTGCCGTCTCCGCTGACATGCCTTTATCCAGCCTGACTACTTTTGTCGAGGATCGAATCAAATCGAGATTTGAGGGCATTCAGGGCGTTGGTTCGGTACAAATGGTCGGAAGCCGTGAACGTGAAGTGCATATCCGCCTGAATCCTGATGCGATGCGCGAACGCGACATAGGTGTAAATGAGATAATCGGCGCACTAAAAATGAGTAATATTGAAATTCCGGGAGGACGTATCGAAACCGGAACACGGGAGCTTGTTGTAAAAACAAAGGGACGAGTTCCCGCCTCTGATGAATTCGGAGACATCATTATCAAACAATCTCCTGACGGTCTTGTTCGCCTTAATGATATCGCGGATGTGGATGACACAATCGAGGAGAAACGTTCACTTGCTCGTCTGGACGGCAAGGATGCAATCGGCTTGATTGTAAGGAAAAAATCAGGCGCTAATACTGTCAAGGTTGCCGAGCGAATAAACGAGGAAATTATAAAACTAAGGGATGAGCTGCCAGCGGGGATTGAAATTGAAATCCCACAGGATGAATCCATATTCATCAGGTCAAGTTTTGAGGAACTTCTCATGCATCTTTTTTACGGCGGTTTATTCGCGGTGTTAATTGTTTTCTTCTTTCTTAGAAGCCCTCGAAGCACGTTAATCAGCGCTCTTGCCATTCCGACATCGGTTATTTCAACATTTACATTCATGCACGCTATGGGATTCACGCTTAATATCATCTCAATGCTTGGATTGTCGCTATCGGTTGGAATGTTAATTGATGACGCTATCGTTGTTCTGGAGAATATATATCGCCATAACGAGGCTGGCGCATCCAAAATGGATGCCGCCAGAAACGCAACCACGGAAATCGGGCTTGCTGTTATGGCTACTACTTTCTCAATCGTGGCTGTTTTCGTGCCGGTGGCTTACACCTACGGTATGATTGGACGCTTTTTATTTGAGTTCGGAATGACAGTATCATTCGCTGTTCTTGTTTCGTTGTTTGTATCTTTTACACTGACACCGATGCTGGCGAGCAGATTCCTTGTTGTAACAAAATCTCATGGCCTGTTTTATACAATAATAGAAAATGGGCTGAACGCACTGGACAGGAATTATCGTGAATTACTCAGAAGAGCTTTGAAATTCAAATGGCTGTCAGTTTTAACTGCTGTGCTTATTTTCATTTTCAGTCTCTGGATTGGCTCATTAATTCCATTTGAATTCGAACCCGATATGGACGAGGAACAATACTGTGTCCAGATTAAAACACCACCGGGAAGTCCCATCAGCATTATTGAAAAGAAAATTGACGAGGTCGAGGATATAATCAACGAAATCCCAGGTGTGGAGACGATTTTCTCATCTGTCGGTGCAGGCGCGATTGAGACAGTAACGGAAGCTGTTGTTCAAATCGCGCTTGTTCCACGACACGAAAGAGACATGCACCAAAGGGAAATAATCGCACTTTCACGAAAGAAACTAGCTGACATAACCGGAGGAAAGATTTCCGTTGGGGCAACTGAACACTTATCAGTCCAAAGCGGTGGTGATATCCAGGTTTCATTTCAGGGTGAGAACCTTGATGCACTGTTGCTGGCATCTGAAAAGCTGGTTGAGGCGTGGAAAAAAGAACCTGGGTTTGTCGATGTCGATATGTCGTATGAATCAGGAAAACCGGAGATTCGAGTTATTGTTGACCGCGAAAGGGCAAGCAAACTAGGAGTGACTGTAATGGATGTCGCATCGACGGTAAACGGGCTTGTCAGCGGTGAAAGCGTGATTACAATTTACAAGGAAGCAGGACAGGATTATGATGTAAAAGTCAGGCTTCAGGAATCGTATCGCGATGACCCAATGGATATCCTTGCCATTCCCATTCGTTCAAGAAGTGGCAATCTTATTGACCTGGGAACAATAGCGCAAATTGAAACTGGTTCAGGTCCAACTGAAATTTTGCATAAAGATCGACGGAAATCTGTTACCGTTTACGCAAATCTTGAGGGATTGGCGCTAGGCACAGCAAAAGACAGAACTGTGGAAATCATCAAACCAATATTGCCTCCAACAGTCCGTTATTCGTTCGAGGGTATGTCGGACATGATGGAGGAATCATTCCAGAGTTTGTTCTTCGCGATGGCGCTTGCTGTACTGCTTATCTACATGCTTCTCGCCAGCCAGTTCGGGCATTTCATCCATCCGTTTTCAATTATGCTTTCACTGCCACTTAGCCTCGTCGGAGCGCTGGGAGCGCTGTATCTTTCAGGAATGACAATCAATATCATGACCATGCTTGGGTTAATCATGCTCATGGGATTAGTCACCAAAAACGCGATTCTACTTGTCGATTACATAAATACTGTCCGCGCTCGCGGCAAGAGTCGCGAGGACGCAATCCTTGAGGCTGCTCCCGTACGGCTGCGCCCAATCATGATGACCACATTCGCCATGGTTTTCGGAATGCTTCCCGTCGCGCTCGGCACAGGCGCCGGTTCGGAAATGCAGGCTCCGATGGCGGTCTGCGTCATCGGCGGACTGCTGACATCGATGTTCTTAACCCTCGTTATCGTGCCTGTCGTTTACTCCATGCTGGATGAGTTTGTTGAGAGATGCGCTAAGTTGTTAGGGTGGAAATAATTTCAATCCATAAAATATGTAACCCGGCAACGCCTTGCCGGGCGAAGTTAAAATACGACTAAAGCCCGGGGGAAGCGTCTCCGGGTTACTGGATTAAAATCGCTGAGCATTAATGCAATGTTCGAGAAAGCGAATATAAGCAGTGGTAGAATTACCCGTCACTCCCCCGCGAACGTAGAAATATACGTCATTCCCGCGAACGCAGAAATATACGTCATTCCCGCGAACGCAGAAATATACGTCATTCCCGCAAACGTAGAAATATACGTCATTCCCGCAAACGTAGAAATATACGTCATTCCCGCGAACGTAGAAATATACGTCATTCCCACGAACGCGGGAATCCATTTTTCTTTCTATGCAAATATGCGATAATATTAACTATGAAGCAATTCTATGTCTATATCCTCGCTAGCAAGGAAAGGGGTACACTATATATTGGTCTCACATCTGATCTGATAAAGCGTGTGTACGAACATAAAAATAATTTAGCGGACGGTTTCACAAAAAAACATTCCGTCAAGATGCTGGTCTATTATGAAGTGCATGACAATTTTGAAAGCGCGGTTACCCGTGAAAAGCGGCTGAAAAAATGGAATCGGGCGTGGAAAATTGAGTTGATTGAGGACTTTAACCAGGGATGGAAAGACTTGTACGATAGCCTGATTTAAGAAAGATAAATGGATTCCCGCGTTCGCGGGAATGACGGAATCTTGTTCCTTTTCCTGATTTCACATCCAATATCGTACTTTTTGAAGTTGATTAATGTCATAAATATCTTTCCCATTGAACAACGCGACGATTTGGAAGTTGATTTTCTGTTCGACATCAAACCACGTCCGGTTTACCTGTTCGGTGTTAAGGATAACAGCAGCGCCAGATTGACAGCTCTCTCATGCCTTGAATTTCAGAAGGTGCAACTGCCGTTTAAGAGTTTTGTTGTGCATGAGGATTTCGAGAACCTTTCGAGAAAGGATAAAACGCGAATAACCAGCGCTGCTGACAAGCAGTTTGTTACTTTGGATGATTTCAGAGACAACGCTATTCAGGTGTTGGAGAGGGAAATCGCCTGATTAACATGTAACCCGGGAACCCATGCCGGGTGAAGTTAAAATGCGACTAAAACCTGGGGAAGCGTCCATGGGTTACGGATTTGCAGTGGTGATTTCACAATCGTTATACTCGACAAATCAAATGTATTACCTCCTAAAGATGTAACATTCGGGACTGCCCCCTTTATTGAGTTTTCTTTTAATGCTATAATGAATCAAGTTAAAATAATTCATATATTTTTTCAATTTTATTTCAAGGAGTTTATAATGAATAGTGATACATGTGTCGAAGATAACGACCAAAC
>CBDURE010000071.1:0-17659 GCA_965369605.1 uncultured bacterium | reverse complement strand
GGATGCCGGGTTACATTTAAAACCTATAGTTTCTTAACTGCCGCTTACGCTCGAAATATGTTTATCTTTCTGTTTGGAGGTTCTGAGACAGCTTCCAAGCAACGCTCCGGATTGGGCATATTTAAAGCGACGCATCGGGGCGCAGCAAGCAACGCCCCTACATATTCAACAGTCACCCATTATCCAGTTTGATTGAAATGGACAAATGAAAAAAGCCGGACTTCAAGTCCGGCTTGTTGTTATCAGTTGTTGAGAATATATCAGTTTGCAGAAACCAGAGGGTTGAAATTTAAACCATCAAATGTAATCTGCACCGGTTCGGGATCAGGAGATGCCATGTTGTAAACAACGATGTCATGTGCATTCATAAGAGCAAGAACCGTTTCAAAAACAACCAGGGCACCATCAGAAGAAATATCCGGGGCTGCATATAGCATGTCCGAACTAACGGAGTCTTCAGTAATGGGCACAATACCATCCATTGAATTCCACATCATGATATTTGCCGCGCCACGGTCTTCTGATACAAATACAAGTCGTATACCCATTCCATCGAATTGTGGAGTTGTGTCTGAGATATCAGTATTAGCAGTGATGTTTATCTGAGAGTCAGGCATATTCAAGTCGAGAACATAGATTTCCATGTCATTTTCCAGGACATCGGCATCAATACCGCTATATGCCAATTGCATCCCGTTATCAGAAATGGAAAGTCCAACTTTCACCATGACCAACTCGCCATCGGTTGTCATCTGCCGATCATTCATGCCCATAAGATCACATGAGAATACTTCTGCTCCAATTGTTGGAGTTGCTGTATATGCAATTAACGGGTTATCCGCTGCCATCACACATTCGAACACGTCCTCCTGTGGAAGCTGATACAGGTCAGAAGTAAGCTCATTATAAACCCACATTCTCATTTCCATTGCATCATAAAGCAGAACAATAGAACCATTGCTGTTTGCACCAACTGCGGATGGTTTAAAAAGACACTTGTTGTCGGAACCATCAATGTTCATGCTGTAACCTTTCGTAAAGCCCGGCATGATGTTATCGCTGTCATATATAATTTTAG
Organism: uncultured bacterium; assembly: GCA_965369605.1. Taxonomy (GTDB): domain Bacteria; phylum JAJVIF01; class JAJVIF01; order JAGGVT01; family JAGGVT01; genus JAGGVT01. Next base: position 16,581 of record CBDURE010000071.1, on the reverse strand, counting down.
ACATGTCAGCAGTTACGCCATTTGCTTGTGTATTGGCTGAGTAGAATGTCAATTGAGTATCAAGCGAAGCATTTGTAAACATCGAATGAACTTCGGAAATACCCATGCCATCGGATTTCGAATAAACGATTTGCCTTACGCCAGGTTCCTGAGTGATTTCAACAGTTACCCAACCATAAGCATTGACATCCCACACATTTGGGGAATATGCTTCAATTGGAATATTGTATTCACCGATAGGAAGGTGGAAATCATTGGAAATTTCACACTCCCAACTCCATGTTGCATCATTATATACCATATCAGCAACTTCATTGGTGAATAGTGTCAAGTCTGCTTTAACCCACTCAACATCGTTCTGCCAGTCAAGAACCACACACGACATTGTTGCAGTACCACCTTCTGGTGTCATGTTTCCCTCGGTAAGACCAAGAGAAACAATCTCAAAAGGTTCCTGAATATTTTCCTCGAACGAACATTCCGTGATAAACAAAGTATCAATGATGCATCCAGGAACAAATCTCATGCTGAAGATTTCCATAACCTGAACGTATCCTTCTACTGCCCTTTGGAGTGAACCCTTCGCAAAAGCAATGAAAGGCTTAAGGTAAATTCCGATTGAAGGCCAAAGCACAGTAAATCCATCAACGTCTGCGATTTCCTTTTTATAAGGATTTGCGAAGACAAGCCTTGCATCATAAACAGTAAGTGCTGTCGGATTCTGTATTGAAACCCCGACATCAAGCCACCCGTCTTCTCTGACATTCAACACCATAAACCTGAGGCAGCCGTCAGAACACATATCAAGATACTGTGTGAAATCGAAATGTGTAAAGGTAGCGTTGCGCACTGGTGTGACGGTGAATTCCATAGTATCCGGATCAAAACTCGCGTTATACACACCTGTCACATTGTGATTGCCATCTGAATTCTCAACTGCCGGATTTGTGTCGCACAGATTTTCGACAGGATTTGCGTTTGTGGAACATCCAATTCCCAGCATAATAATAAATGCTGTGAAAATCATTCCCAGGAAAAGCTTCGACATTTTCATACCTCCGTATAAAGGTAAGATATGTATTGGTTTATTTATTAAGTGGACTAAGATATTACTCTCACATACTGGTTATGTCAATTTATTTTTATGCCAATTATTGAATGTTTCAGGTAATTGTTAAGTATGATAAAATCCGGTTAACTAAAATGATTAAGTATGATTAAGCCTAACCTAATTTTAAATAACATCTGCTTAAAAATGAGATGTTATGTGATATTAGTATCTATTGAACAGCCATGATTTCCTTGACCCTTAATTGTGGTGGTGATAACATTTGCCGGTTTTTTGAGATATTATTTTTTTATGACAAACAAGTAATAACTAATTTAAGGAGTATCAAAATCATGGTTAAGATTCCCTGCGACATAAAAGATTCATCTCTCTGGAAAGAGGGAGTGGATAAAATCGAATGGGCGCGAATGGAGATGCCCGTTCTAAGAAAGATCGAGGCGGATTTTAAAAAGAAAAAACCGTTTAAAGGCATTCGAATGGCGGCATGCCTTCATGTTACGACAGAAACCGCGAATCTAATGCGGTGTTTGAAAGCTGGCGGCGCTGATGTGCACCTTTGCGCCTCAAATCCGCTTTCCACTCAGGATTCAACCGCGGCCGCGCTTGTGGAAAAGTACGGGATTCCGGTTTACGCCATTCATGGCGAAGACAACAAAGTATATTACAAACACATTCATCAGGTACTTGATACCAAGCCCCACCTGACAATGGATGACGGCGCGGATTTGGTCTCTACACTTCACAAGGACAGAAAACCTCTGATAAAGGGCATAATCGGCGGAACTGAGGAAACAACAACAGGCGTGATTCGCCTTCGCTCGATGGCTGCCGCCAAGGCGCTTAAATATCCGATTGTCGCAGTCAATGACGCGATGACGAAACACTTTTTCGACAACCGTTACGGCACAGGGCAATCCACGCTGGATGGGCTTTTTAGAGCAACAAATATGCTGCTTTCAGGCAAGCATTTTGTGGTCGCCGGTTACGGCTGGTGCGGACGCGGCCTTGCAATGCGCGCTGCCGGAATGGGTGCAAGAGTTATTGTAACTGAAATTGATCATGTAAAAGCGATTGAGGCTGTCATGGATGGTTTCGATGTCATGCCGATGAATGAAGCCGCGAGTATAGGAGATATTTTCATCACGCTGACAGGAAACTGCAATGTCATCAACGGCGATCATTTCAAAGCGATGAAGAACGGCTCTATTGTCGCCAACTCCGGACACTTCGATTCTGAAATTGACCTTAAGGCGCTTACTAAAATAGCTAAAAAGGGACCGAGACGTATTCGCCATGAACTTGATGAGTATGTCATCGGGACGAAGAATATCTATCTGGTCGCGCAGGGACGGTTGATTAATCTGGCAGCAGCGGAAGGACATCCGGCAAGTGTTATGGATATGAGTTTCGCGAATCAGGCGCTGTGCAGTGAGTACGTGATTAAAAACGCGAAGAAACTGAAAAAGACTGTTTATCCGGTTCCTTTGGATATCGATAATAAAATCGCGGAGATTAAGCTGGATACGATGGGGATTAAGATCGACAAGCTCACGAAAGAGCAGATTAAGTATCTTGCCAGCTGGGAAGAAGGAACATAAGTAAAACCCCGGCAAAGGGATGCCGGGTTGCATTTTCCCCGGGAAATGGATTCCCGGGCTACATTTAGAAATTATATGTCAACGCAAGAACCGCATATGGAAAAGTGCGGTTCTTTACATTTTGGAAACTTGATTCACGGCTGAAGTTCATGCCGATTGCCGAGGCGTCTGAGAAATAAGCTCCGGCCATAGGCGAGCCGCTGACTGTCAAGCCAAGTTCGAGTTCAAGGTTCAAGCCATCGCTGATTTTGTAGATGCCCTCAACGAGCGATGTTATGTGCCATCCGGCGAAATCCTTGAATAGTTTTCCGCTTCCTCCCCAGCGGAAATTACTTTCCATCGGGTCGTTGAGATATCCGATTCCTGCATAAACGCACTGTCCACGCCCGGCAGCCATCTTGTTACGGGCGTATCCGAGCATGTAATGAAGTTCGCTATATTCCCTGAGTTTCTGAGCGTACGCAAGATACGCTCCCCATGTATGGGAATCGTGGAGAAGAATGGGGACTTCATCGATGATGAACGGGTCGGCGGTAATTGTGTCGAAATGAATCCCGAATGCGAGGGCGTAAAGGTCGCGGTGAAATCCCTCGCTTTGCCCATCGGGTTTTGACAGGATCTTATATCGCGCACCAAATGATGTTGATTCAAGTTTGATAACTGATGTGCTACCCGAGAGAGTTGAGAAACGCTTTGCCGCGTCAATCATGAAATCATCCGAGACAGCGAATTCGAACGACATGCTGTTTTCGGTCGCTCGCCGTTTTTTACCTCCTGCGCTGGGGATGAACACTCGCGCCTGACGGATATCGACATCGCCTTGATGAGCCTCAAGCCCAAACGCACTGGGAAAATGCGCCAGTGTTAATCGTGATTTCGAATTTTCATTGGATGAATCCGCGAGAAGAAATCCCGGATTGAGCAGGACGGTTAGAAATATTGAAAGAAAAAGAAATGTTTTGTATTTCACGACGCTCTCCGTCATGGATTGAATTGTGAACCTGATAGAAAGTTCAAATGAATTGTAATGATGAGAATGAATAAAATCAACGATATGATAAACTATTGTAATCTCAATACTGATTTTTCAGGAGAATGATATGAAAGAAAAACTTATAGATATGATAAAGGAAAAAGCGCTGTTAACCGGTGACTTTACACTTGCGAGCGGCCGTAAGAGCAGCTACTATCTCGATTTAAGGCGCCTTACACTCGACAGCCTTGCAGCCGCGCTGATTGGAAAATTGATATTCGAACGGTATGAGAATCTGGATTATGACGCCTTTGGCGGTCCCGCGGTCGGTGCGGTTCCAATTGTCGGCGCGGTGTTGAATCATGCGGGAACGCAGGGGGTTGATTTGAAGGGATTTTTCGTGCGTAAGGAAACCAAAGGGCATGGCACAAATAAACTCGTTGAGGGCCCTGTTGAACCCGGCGACAAAGTAGTGATTGTCGAGGACACAACCACAACCGCCGGGTCGCTGATTAAATGCTGCGATGCCGCAAGGGATTTCGGGTTGGATATCGTTAAGGTGCTTGTGATAATCGACAGGCTTGAAGGCGCGAAGGAGAACATGAAAAACGCCGGATATGATTATGACGCGCTTGTTAATACCACTGATCTTGGTTTGAAATAAATATGAGACCTACTCCAACCGCGATATTTATTCTATCAATTTCTTTTTTTTGTTTGCTCTCACCAATCGCGCTAGCGCAAACTGCATCTGACATTCCCCCATTGCCAAAGGAAAATCATCCTTTTGTTTATTTCACAATTGATGAGTTTGAGCAGATTAAAGAGCGAATTGAGCGGGAGCCATACCGCAAATGGGCTGATAGTTTGAAAAAGCGTGTGGAATCGTATGTCAAGAATCCTGACGCGAAATTAACTCACACAAAACGGATGCAGCGAGCGAAGGAACTGGCGTTTGCTTACTGGATTTTCAACGACAGTAAATATGCTGAACTTGCGGTTGATTACCTTCTTGAATTTCAGGACAACCCAAAATTCAAACAGGGCGATAATTACCCCATTAAATACGCGCGGATTCTATTCGATGGCTGTGCATCCTATGATTTGCTTTATGGTTATCTTCAATTCAGGCCCGCAGTAAATCAGGAAATCCGTCGCAGGCTGGCAAAAGGCGCGCAGGCATCATACAATTTCACGCCGATTTGGTACTCGCATCTCAAGAATAACTGGGGAATCAGGCAGTATTCAGCGCTAGGGCTGGCGTCGCTGGCTCTGGCGGATTGTGTCGATGAATACTCGCCAGCCAAATGGTGGAGCAAGACTGAGAAATCGCTGGATGAGCATTTCAAATCTCAGATTACTCCTGTCGATGGCGGTTTCTGCGAGGGCAGTTCATACTTGGCGTACTCGGCGGATTTGCATCTCCCCTACTCCCATGCCCGATTCCGAGCCACGGGAGATAATCTGCTGATGCGCGGTTATATGAAAAGACTTCATCATTGGGCAGTGGATGTAATAATGCCTGACGGCAATGGCCCCATGTTCGATGATTCCTCCAATTCCAGATTCCAATTCGAGCAGTTATGCATGAATAGTGATGATCCCGAATTGTACCGGTGGGCGTACTTGAAATCAGGAGGAACTCACGCGGGGATTAATCTTGTGGACGCTATCTGCAATTATGATGACTCCCCTGCTCCTCGTGAACCAGATTCGCCATCATCCAGATTTCTTCCCGAAGCGGGCAACATGATCTTCCGCTCAGAATGGGGCAAGGGCGCGGTTTATGGATTATTCCTCGGCGAAAATGGCCAGGCGCGAATAAAAGGCGGAGGGCATGAGCATAACGATGTCGGCAGCTTCCACATTTTCGCGCACGGCGAGTGGCTTTACCTGGACGGCGGCTACGGCGGATGGACAACCAATCACAGGATAAATACTCCCGATAATCACAACATGATTCTAGTCGATGGTAAAGGGCCTGCATCTGTCGAGGTTATGGGTGAAAGGCTTGGAACTTTCGGTGACGGCTATCTGAGTGAATATGAAAAAACCGATCGCTATGAGCACTGCCTTATTGAAGCCTCATTCTCTGGATGCTATATCAAGCGAGAAGTCTATTTCATTGATTCAGATACATTTCTGATTTTCGACAGGATATCATCCGATTCGGAGCATGAATACACGCTGCCTTTTCACTTTCACGGCGGATTTGATACGGGCGGGATTTATGATGAAACTCCGGATGGCGCTGCTCTTGCTCGGAATGGAGTGGTCACGCAGCTAAATGTCTTGCCTGTCGATTGTGAAATTGAATTGGCAACCAGGCCGGATGAACACGCGTTTCGTCACGATGATTACCTTCTGCATCAGGTGCGTGAGGTTAAGCTGTCCGGCAAAAATGCTGCTGTTTTGTCAATCATCCGAATCAAAAAAGATAGCGAGATTGCTAAAATCGAATATGTTAAACATGAAAGTGGATTTATGTTGAGTTTTGATAAGATGGGTTATTGGGTTGAGGTAATGGTAAATCCACCATCGATTTCGTTGGAATTCCGATAAAATAATCATATTAACGCCACTTTATAGCACGCATATATTGACATAGTTCACGATATGGGCTGTCACCGTGGCTGTCACCGAATTTTGCATTATTTTCGATGCATGGCTCTCTCTGATGCATAAATCCTGACCGCCACATAATATGATGCCGACCTATCATGTGTAATGCAACTATATAACCTACGATATGGGCTGTCACCGTGGCTGTCACCATGGCTGACACCATTTCACTAAATCTGTCATTCTTGCTCTTTAAAAAAGAGCTTAGAGATATCCACTCCATCTTGCGCATATCCTCAAATGGTTGTAAAATTATAAGAAAGTGGGGTATTTCCAAGTATTATTTGTGTATCCAATACTTATAGTACTGATTTACCATTCAAACGGGGTTAACTATTGGATTTCAAAGACACGTGATTCAAAACTCACGTATGAGTTACCACCATATATAATGAATGTGTATATATTTACGAGCATTTAATTATTATCAACCTTACTGAGAGGTTTTCTAATGTTATTTTCATCAAGATTATTTTTAGTGATAACGACAATCATGCTAATCCTGATGACTTCAGGCTGTTCGGGGGGAGGGAAAACTCCCGCGATGCCTGATATGCCATCCGGTGATTTAATAGCTGATTCAAATAACGACGCTGCGATTGAGGGAATCGCAATAGGCCTTCTGGGTGTGTATCAAATTGCGATTGACCTGGGCACTATGGAATCCGAAATCACGCCATCCCGTAAACTTGGTTCGATAGGAGATATCGCTCTTCCCGATGTTACTCAATATTTCATATCAACACCATGCGGGGATTGTTTTAATATTGATGCTCTCGGATTAACCGACGAGGGCTGGCTCGATATCATTTTCAAAATGAAGCATCCATACCAGGAAACATCAAAGAGACAGGATCTCGATGTTTTTGATGTCCGTGGGATTATGATATTCGAGGGTGATACCACTTTCGGCGCGTTGCCGCATATCGATCTTGACGGCGATGGTTTTGTGGATGCGCCTCCAAAGGGAAATTTCGATAAACTTGCCAATGCCGATGGTTATACTTTCCATTACGATAATGTCGCTCAGGATTTATTCGGGCTGGATATCGAGGGAAGTTTGAATCCATACAGGAATTTCTTTGTGGAGAATAATCCTGATCCTGATTATGACGGTGTTTTCATTCCGTGGCACAAAATGGCTCAAGGCTCGCCCTTTGACAAGCAGCACTATCTGATAAAACTCGATGGCGCAGGTGAAACGCTGAATCTGATTTTTGTGATTGAGGCCTCCTACGGCCAATCCGCGCTTTTCAGCATACCATCCGGTGATCCCGGAAGCCGCTTGAATCCGATGTATTTCAATCCCGAGTTTAACCGTAAGGAAGCGTACGATGTCAGAGTCGATCCGATTGAAAATCTGGTCGCCGCTGATCTGCATTCAGAAACAACGGTTACAATCCATGTTGAGGACTGGCAGAACAGCCAGAATTCAGGTTGGAATATGGAAGATCCCGGATCGATTCGCTACAGAAGCGATGTAGCATCCGTCTATTTAAGCGTCCCTGATATATCAGCAACGCTCTATACCGCGACAACGCCCGATTCAGGCAACGGAACGCATTTGAATCCGTACGTTTTCTCTTTTGATGTTCTCAATGATCAGGGGGCGCTGGAGGGTGAATATACAGGATTGGTCGCTGTAATGGACCAGTATCAGGAGGATGGCAAAACGGTTTATGGAATCTCTCCAAGTGTCATGTTTACAACGTTCACCAACTATGAAACGATTACAATAATTGCTGAGGAAGGATTTGTGAATAACGACCCGGTGGCGGTTGGAAGCGCTGACCCGAATCCGGTCGAATCAGATCAGACTGTAAGCCTTATTGATGCCGATTCCTACGATCTTGATGTTGGCGATTACATTGCGAAATACGAATGGGATTTTGATATTTCCAACGGAGTTACTTTCACGGATTCCATTTCAACATCAGCAAATCAGGCGCAGACATCATATTCGAATACAACTGGCAGCGATATTGAAATTACAGTTCGTCTGCGAGTTACGGACAGCCATAACGCAACTGGCACAACCGATGTGATTATTACTGTTCAATCTACAGATAACACACCTCCTGTCGCGGTTTGCAGCGCGGTTCCGAATCCGGCTAATCACAATCAGGGTGTAACGCTGATAGACAGTGATTCGTATGATGATGACCCCGGTGATTATATCGCGCTCTACGAGTGGGATTACGATGACAGAAACGGTGTCGATTTCCTCGATTCAGTTTCAACCACTCCCAATCAGGCTCATGCGACATATCTGAATACAACCGGTTCGGATATTCAAATCACAGCGACTCTAAGGGTTACTGACATCCATTCCGCGCCTGATACGACGGAAGTTGTAATCACTGTTCACACTGAACAAACCGGAAATAATGATCCTATCGCGATTGCGAACGCGAATCCGAATCCGGTTACAAGCGGTCGTGATGTTCAACTGCTCGATATACTGAGCTATGATCCCGATGACCCGCCGGACTATATCGCCACCTATAAATGGGATGTGGATATCTATGATGGTGTTGACTGGGATTCTCCCGATTATGAATCTGATCAACCGAATCAGGCATTACATGTTTATTCCAACACGGGGCTTGATCCGTTTCAGTTTACCGCTCGGTTAAGAGTTTATGATTCACACGGCGCATGGGGTGAGGATGATATAACGATTACTGTCAATCCGAACCAGCTGCCAGTCGCTGTTTGCGATGCTGAACCGAATCCGACTCGCGGCGGCATTGAGGTTCATTTCATTGACAGCGACAGTTATGATCCTGACCCACTAGGTGAGATAATCAAATTCGAATGGGATTTCGACTATGACGGAATAACATTTGATATTGACCATACATCCCCTAATGAAGATGATGCTTACCACGCGTATGAGAACATGACCGATGACCCGATTATTTTCACCGCGGCATTAAGAGTTACTGATAATGCTCTTACCACGAATATCTGCACAGTCGATGTTACAGTTGATCCGAATAATCCGCCTGTCGCGGTCGGTTATGCCGACCCGAATCCGATTATCGCCGAGTTCGAAACCGTCCTCCATGCGGAAGGCAGCCATGATGATGATCCGGGCGATTCCATTACAAAAATCCAGTGGGATTTCGAATATGAAGGAACGTTTGAAGTTGATGAAGAATCAACTGAAGTAACTGATACGTTCCCTTACATTTATCACAACGCAACGCAAGACCCGATTGAAGTTTCAGCGATGCTCAGAGTTTTCGACGAGTCAGAACTGTATGATGATATGGAAATAGTTGTTACCGTTGATCCGGAACTGCCGATACCTGTAATCACGCACACTGAGAACAAAACGGTGAACAACACTGGTGACACGTTCACGATGAAATCATTTACTACGCAAGCCACGGATATCACCTGGAGTGGAATTGGGTATTGGGATTTCACAGCGTTTGGAACATCCAGCACTTATATCGAGGAGTTTATCGATCCTGATGGCGCTGAGTTTACCGGATACCGCGAAGATTACCCGGATGCCACAACGGTTTTCAAAGCACCGGGTTCTGTTGGCATTGGCTATGCGCCGCGCTATTACGATAACTCAGGCAATGGATACCAGTGTGAACTTGGCCAGGAAAGCTCCGCTCTGGGACCGGGCATGGGATACCTGTTCAACAGTCCTGTAAAGATTCCCTTCCCAATGGATATCAATTATACCGAGATGCTGTTTGCAAATGGCATGCTCATGGATATGCTCGCTTTCTCAATGACATATCATATAGATGCTGTCGGTTACGGCCTGGTTAAAACTGAACTCGGCACAATCAACTGCCTTCTGGTTCGAACACATACATTGGTTTCAATACAGGGAATGGATGATGAGGAATATATAACATACGAGTGGCTGTCGGATGACGGCAGGAAAATCGGCACCGCGACAAGCCAGGTGTTTGATGCTGTAACACTTGTTCCGTTAGGTTCGATTAAATGCGCGCGCCTGTCTGAGCATAATTAAGCACAGGCTATCGAAGTATATAAAACAAACGCCGGATTTTTCCGGCGTTTTTTTATTGAACAGCAGAGGGTTTAAGTGGCTATCGGAAAAGCCGTTGCATTTTATTGGTAAAGGATAAAAACAAAGCCGGTTACTGAAATCATTATTCGTCAATTAACCCGTCATTCCCACTTTCGGGGCTGTTGAAAAAGGTTATTTCCACCGTAACCCGGTCATGCCTTTATATGAAAATGTGAATCAAACCCGACAATCCTCGCAGGCATGCCGGGGTCACGCGTATCTAGCCACCTCCCCGGCATGCCTAATATACATTATAGAAAATTGTCAACTGGGCACGGGACGGCATGACCGGGTTACATTAAAACCTATCCTTTTTCAACAAGCCCTTTCGCGGGAATGACGAAATTCAGAGATATTTTTCATCTCTCTTCATTTCAAATCGTGTTTCTTCATCCACTTATGGAGGGTGGGGGCGGAGATGCCAAGACGTCTCGCGGCTGCCGCGCAATTTCCATTTTCCAGTTCAAGCGCGCGTTTTCTCATCGTGGTGATTACATTCTCCTCAGTAACGTCCTCCATTACAGCATAGAAATCTTTTTTAAGCTCAACCGGTTGAATCATGTTATCAAGCGCTTCCATGTCAATCCTGTTTCCATCCGAGTGAATTACAAGACGCTCAATGAGATTTTTGAATTCACGAACATTCCCCGACCACGGCATCATTTGCAGTTTCTTTAAAACGTCATCATCAATCTCAATTACCGTCTTGTTGATATTGTTACATTCCCGTCTAATGAAAAAATTCGCGAGTTCCGGGATATCCTCCAGCCTCATGCGCAACGGCGGTATTTCAATAGTAAGCACATTCAGGCGGTAATATAGATCCTCTCTGAACTGATTTTTACTTACACGTTCCTGCAGGTTTCTGTGTGTCGCCAAAACAACTCTCGCGTTCGATTCCTTAACCACCTCATCGCCCAGTCTTCTGAAGTTTTTATCATCGAGGAATTGAAGCAGTTTCACCTGCGTTCCGGGAGTCAACTCGCCTATTTCATCCAGGAAAAGAGTTCCATTCTGCGCCTGAGCGATATATCCCTGATGGTCCTTTACAGCGTCGGTGAACGCTCCCTTGACATATCCAAAAAACTCCGCCTCAAACAGGGTTTCAGGAATACCGCCGCAATTCATCACAATGAAAGGTCCCGGCACTTTGGAACGGCGGTGTATTTCCTCCGCGACTACTCTTTTGCCTGTACCTGTTTCACCGGTTATCAGAACCTGCCGTGGAAAAGGCGCGTAACGGTCGATTAATTCATCGATGTGCTTCATGCCGGCGCTTTTTCCAATCATGACTCTATATACATTCTTGCGATCTTTCTGGAGGGATTCCAATTTACGCTCGGACAGCAGGACATTCTCATACAGCAGCGATGCCAGTGTCGCGAAGTCGCACAGAAAAGGAAGGTCACGTTCATCCAAATCCTTTCCAAGTTCCCTGCTGTCGATATATACAACTCCAATAATCTCTTTTGATGATTGTATGGGAGCGGCGATAACTGAAACAATACCGCCTCTCATTATCGATCCGGAGCCGTAAAAATCGCTTGTGTTCGTTATGTTCTTTTCATAAACGCCTTCACCAGCCATAAGAACTTTCTCAACGACAGTCTTGCTGTATGGAAACTCCTCAGATGAATCCTTTGGGTACCTGATTGCAGGAAAAGTTGATTTGTTGAATTCATCCCTTAAAACAATCGCGCCTGAATGTGCACCCGTTATAAATGCGGCTCCTGACAGCGCGGCAGGGAGAATTTCATCCGCTCTCTTCCCGGAAACCATCAGCCTGACCGCATCCATCAGAATCTTGATCTTCTTTTCAGGAATGGATGATACGCTGTCCTCCTGATTAGCTCCAGATACAAGCTTGTCGAGATCATTTATCAAACTCTCAAGCTGTTTCCCTTTAAGGATGGACACATCAGCTACAATTTCCCTTACAACGTTAATACGTCCACCGATGCGTTCGATTAAATCGCGTAAATCGTCAGTCATATCAGCTCAACCCCGGAACAAAATTTTCTAATTTTTCAATCTGATTCTAACGATAAATGTTGAATATTTTACATTGCCGCAAGATTATAATAGCAGTAAAGTGCAAATATTTCAATCATAAATTAAGTGGTTTTTGGAGTAATTTGAAGTAATAAAACGCAAAAAGGAGGTTAAGAATGGCGTAATACTCGAATTTCTGGACAATTATGCATATGTTTGCGTTGCTATAGTTGTACATGCATATGGGGGAATATCTGGATAAAATCTACTGCTTTTTCCACTTCTCAGGATCAAATATCTTTCGATCACTTCTGAACTGGAACCTTCCGTTATTGAATGGCTTGATAGGATAGATATGAATGTGGTTAAGAGTATCTGCAAAAAGCAGGCAGGGGATGCCATCATTATCGAAATCGTAAACAAGTGGATTGAAAGAAGCGTTATCAGGCAATTTTCGAGACCAGTACAATTCCAGTTTGCGGGTTTTATTGTTAAATCTGATTAACTGCGCAAAAAGCCGCGTCTGTTTAGCATTATCAGGTGTCATTTTGATATTCATCTCAACAACGAAAAGGATCATCGGTTCCGAACTGATATTTTCCAAATATTTCAATATTGTACTCTCTGAATTAAATGAATATCGAGAAATAACCTCGCCTGATGGAACATCAATTAACAGGAAAATATTGGATTTATTCTCACCGCGGCTGAATATGACAAGATTCTGATTGCCATCCGATGTGAAATCTCCAACCTGCAGGATATCCCAACATTGCAACGTCGCCAGGTTATCCCATGGGCATGGTTCAATCACTCCGTTTTCAAGATCGATTGATCTGATAAAGTGGTTATCATAAAGATAGAGCATATAGGTTTTGCCATTGATGTTAACAATTGGATTATTCTTATCAATGCGCTGCATTATACCTTTGTTAAATTTACATTCATTGACAGTGATTTCTTCATACAGACAGCCACCATCACGCAAAAGGCTGTCCACACTGATATTTACAACCTTATTTAGATTGCCATCCATGTCGGGATCATCACCAATAATGGCAATATACTTTTCATGTGTTGCTGTCTCATACGGAATTAAAGAAGTTCCAATTCCGCAGTTAAATGTGATTTCCTTTTTAGCCTCCACCATTTGCCCGGATTCTTTATCCCAGCGCAGGAATTGAATACGTGAGATTGGCATACTGGTGTTATATTTTGACTGATAGCTTGCCTTCAAAGTGGAAAGAAACACCAGGATATTATCATCATTGTTTTCAATCAGATGGATACACACGCCAGCGTATTCTTCTTTTGTCGTCGTCCAGACTCGACGCTTAAGCCTGGGGGAATAAATCGCAGAATAACCATCACGGCTCTTGACAAAAACGTCGTCCAAATTATCATTTGTAAAATCACCTTTAAAAAGCCTTTCAATATTTTTCCGGTTAAAACCTGGTATTTCATGAGGTTTATTTTTCTGCACGTTGTTTTCAATGTTAATTTCCACCAATGTGCCATTGTTAGTTTGTGAAGGATAGAAAATTCCCGGGTTCTTATCTATTGCAGTATTCAGGATAACGGGCTGCCCATTAATTTGATATTGGCATTTTTCAATATATTCCACAGGATTCTCTTCAACGTTCAAGCATGCAAACAGTTCACTCTGCGCTTTTGAAGTTGCATCACTGCATACCGTGCCAACCAGTATTTCCATGCCGCCATCTCTGTCAATGTCTGCGGGAAGAATCCCATGCCAGATTCGACGCTCCTGTCCGAATGAATATTTATCGAACTTTCCTGAGGGATAGAAAGTCCACGCGGTAACGCCATTATAGCTCCCTCCCGCGAAAAGAACATGATCGCCAACTTTTACTGCAAGCGGGTCTGTCATGACTTTTTCACCACAGGCTTGCCATGATTTGTCAGCCTGAAAGATTTTTTCGCCATCATAGCCATAAAAACAAATCTCACCGTTGTGATTTGCAATGGCAAATCTTATTTCGTTTTCACATCCCTTTCGAGGGTCAATATAAAATGCCGGGGATGAGCTGCATTGGGAATATTGCTCACCGAAAGCCGCGTACATTTGCTCTTTGATTTCTTTGATATTGTTTAATCCTTTCTTGAAATCCAAAACGTGAATCATGCCTTCTTCATCTGCGGCGACAATCTCGGGAATTCCATCTGAATCCAAATCCGCGATTCCGGGTGAACATGTAGCTCTTAAGGATTCAACGCTTGCAAGCACTTCACCGTTCTTTCCTGAAATCATTACAATCCCGCCGGGAAGTTCCTCAGGTCTTTCAGCTATCACTTCCATTGTGCAAATTACAATATCCAGAAAACCATCGTTGTTGAAATCATGAAATGCTGGAGTTGAATTGTTTATCACCGCGCGAAATTCAACAGGATTTTTCCATTCGAACGATGTTTCCTTTTCCCAGATAGGCCGACCGTCTTTCGTATCAAGCAGGTAAAGTTGACCTTCGGAAACCGGCACGACAATAACGTGCTCACCATCTTTCTCAAGCTGAATGACTGTAATTGTCGAGCTTAGGGGGCAATCATTCATTTCAACAGGTTTATTTTTGCCGTTATGCCAGATGAGAGAGTTGTCTTTGCCGGAAATACAAATGACTGTCGAATAGGTTACATTACAATTATGTCCGCTTATTGCATAAATGATATCCTCGCAACCGTCATTATCGCAGTCAAAATGCGCCGGACCAGCCTCCGCGATATACCCGTCAATATCCTGGGGCCAGAACTCATCGCAAATGCCGGTTATGCCATTGAACCTGTATATTCGCCTGGATGAGGCAACAACAACTTCATACTGGCCATCACCGCGGGGATCAAAGATCATGGGGTGTCCCTTGAAATTCAGATCCGTCACCTCTTTATCAGATGATTCACCGTTATCAAATATCCAGTTTACAAGCGGTGTTCCACGCAGATCAAAATCGAAACCGTATGCTATTTCCTCGTTAGATTTAACGCTGATTTCCTTGTAATGGTCAAGATAACCTTCATGTTCGAATCGCAATATGTGATTTCCAGCAGTGATTCGGTGCGACTCTCCATCATTCAAATCCTGCTCTTCGCTGTCTAGAAATACTTGCGCCTGATTGGGCTTGATATTAAAGTAAATTTCAGCGGGACGAGGTATTAATTGATAAATCACAAAAGCCAGAGCAAAAACGAGAATCATGTATGCGGATAGTTTAATCAGAATTTTATGTTTCTTAATTCGAATTCGGTTTCTTATCGCTGATAGTTTTGTAGTGGACGCAAATATACTGGAGCCTGAATGAGTTTGCTCATCGATGATATCGACCACCTCACGCGCGGATGGCCTGTTGCCAAACGAGGCATCACACATGATTTCCTTCAAAGAGAGAATCCAACGGGGAACATCCGATGCGACTGTCTCGCCCAGCATTTCCTCAAGAGTTCGACCAAGCGAGTAGATATCAGATGCTTTGCTGGCTTTGCCCCCTACCCTTTTCAATTCAGGCGCGGAATATTTCAATGTGCCACGGAAAGCATCGGGAGCGGTGATTGTGCGCTCGAATTCAAATCGAGCCAGACCAAAATCGAATATTTTCATTTCCGCAGGAGTTTCAGAATTACCGGCATCCATCAGGAAAATATTCGATGGTTTTAAATCCCTGTGAAGAACTGGCAGTTCCCTTTCATGCAGTATCGCGACGATTTCCGCAATTGCCCGGATAATCCGAATCGTTTTTCTCCAGTCAGAAGAATTGTGCTTGATGTAATAATCGAGCGTTTCATCATCGATAAGTTCAATCGCGTGATAATAGAGATTTCTCCCGGCGACATTCGCGACATTGGATTCATATACCCGAATAATTCCCGGGTTATCAATCTCGGACAGTATTTTCCCCTCTCGAAGAAACAGCCTTGTTATTTCAGGATCCTGACTTGCGTGGAACTCATGAATTACTTTCAGTGCAATTTCTACATTTTTAAAGGTATCTAGAGCGCGATAAATACACGCCTCGCCGCCTCGAGCGATTTCTTCAATGATTTCATACTTGTTAATTTTCTCGCCTTTTGAGAGCAACTAACAACAAACCCCGAATATTTACGACATTAAAAAACAATGAAATAAAAAAAGCACTCCCGGCTGGATTTGAACCAGCGACCCACTGCTTAGAAGGCAGTTGCTCTATCCCCTGAGCTACGGGAGCTTAAGTGAATATTTATTATAACATAAATATTAACTATCTTGAGACCTCTG
>CBDURE010000070.1:0-17712 GCA_965369605.1 uncultured bacterium | reverse complement strand
ATCATATTCCCCTAAGATACAAATGCAGAGAATATATAAATGTCGAAAGTCGAGGAAACGGTCGCTATCCCAGGAGCAGAAAAAAAACATCCCCCTGTTAAGGGGGATGAAATATTGAAATCTTTATTGGATTCAGATTAAAACTCGCCGGTTACGTCCATCTCGGATGTGTACACCATGATAACGCCATCGTTGTAACCATCAGGGGCGCCGTAGATATACTGCCTTGTCTGATTTTCCTCGACATAGTACGGGAAAATCGGCATTACACCCTTGCGTCCGCCGCCGAACACCTCTGGTGACGCAAATGGGATGCCCTGGAAACTTCTATTTATTGAATACTCCCCGCCATCATCCTGCCCGTCAACGTTGTTAATCGCCTCGCCAAACTCATCAGTCATGCGGATTACATCCTTGCCCGATGTCCTTATGGCGCCGTAGCAGCCCAGGATATAGCGGTTAATCGACACAAATCTCGCATCCCAAATGGTTAATATGCTGGAGACATCCGTTTCAGTTCTCAAGCGAATTTCACCTGTTGAGCGATAGAAAAACTGTCCGGGCCAGAATGCTTTTAGTGTTCTTCCCTGCGCGTTGACGCCACTTCTGTCAGGAAGTCCGCCCATTGTGTAAAACGGGTTGATGTAATCGCCCTCAAGTGAATCATTGGCTGCATACAGGGAATCAGTCGCGAAAGTAAACTGCAGATGCGACATAAATCCCGGAGTCACCCACAGATAACGCGGGTCTGAAAGCGTGTTGCCCATGGAGGAGCCATCATAACCGAACCTGACATCGCCGCCGCCGTACCGAAGATTGTTCGCATTGCCTGAACCCTCGATTGTTTCCGTGAGGCCATCCTCCACGAAGGGATTTTTGGGGTAGCTCGATATGTAGTTGTATTGCATTAGCGGATCATGTGGAGGCTGAAATTCAGGCGCGCGATTCACAACCGCATCACATTTACGCCATCCCCGTTCATCCCCACCAATCAGGTATGTCGGATATTCGCCAACATTATCAACCGCGTATCTTTCAAGCGCGGTTTGGATAACATGCAGATTCGCTTTTGTTTCCGCTTCCTTTGCCTTGTCTTTGGCTTTCAGGAAATTTGGTAACGCTATAGCCGCTAGAATGCCTATGAGGGTAATGACCACAAGCATCTCGACAAGCGTGAAGCCGTCTCGATTAGTCGTAATACGCATATAAAATGAACTCCTTGGTTATTAACGACAAATAATCTATAACATATAGAATGATAATCCCGCTTCGCTCTCATGTCAAAGGGCTTTGTATCCCTATGTCGAATTCATCTGAAACTGAAAACGGTTTAATGGGGATACTGAACACGAGACACGTGTCCCTTGGCTATCAATATTGATTATACCACAACGGCAAATATATGCGTGGTGAAATTTCAACAGATTATACATCAATCCGGTCGAATTTCCATCTGTGCCGTCCCACCAGATATTCTATTTTGCGCATTACTTTAGTCGCGGGGAATTCAGCGGTCGAGACAGGGTCAACGAGCACCACACGCAAACCGGCGAATTTTCCCGCAAGGCCATCTGTAAAAACCTGGTCGCCTATCAGAAGCAGATTTTTTTTAGGGATATCGATTTGTTTAAGAATTTTACCAAGCTGCAGATTCAGCGGCTTCACAGCCATTCCCGGATTTTTAATGTTGAACCGTTTGCAGAAATTATCGATGCGGTAAGCTCTCGCATTCGAATATGGAATAAACGGGATTCCTTCGCTTACAAGCGTCTCAAGCCAATTGAGGATATCATCCGGGATTTTTTCTGAATGATATGGAGTAAGCGTGTTGTCGATATCAATCAGCAGACCTTTGACATTCTCTTTTTTCAGCCAGTCCAGTGTGATTTCGGGAACACGATGTATTACAAACGCGGGCCTTAGAGACATCTACTCCTCCCCGGCACGAAGAACTATTTCAAGCATACCCTTTAAATCCTCGATTTCCACGCTAATCGATTCCTTCCCAACCAGCATAATTTGAAGCGCGGGAAGGTTCATTTCATCAAAACGCATCAATGAAATTGATTTGATTATCGTTCCTCTTACATTGCGTTTTATTTCATCGCCGGAAAGAATCTCCTCAGGCGTAACAAGGTTATGCAGCGTTAGAACAGCGCATCCCGAACTGTTTATTTCATAATGGAATCGAGGGGAGATATCGAAAAATTCAAGCGTGATAACATCGCGGTCAACTCGCCCCTGCGAGTAGTGAATCGCTTCCAGAGTCGCCGGTGGAAATTCCTCAGCGAGAAAACTCTCATCCGGCGCTTTATACAACTCGATTTCTTTTTGAACTTGCTTTTTTTCTACAGTCTCTTCGACCTTCTCAACTTCTTCAATTTTTTCATTTTTTTCAATTTTATCATCAACTTTCAACTCAGATGCTTCAACCTCCGATGTGTGTTCCTCCTGCTCATCTGCGACAGGCTCTACTTTTGGGATTTGAACAAGCGGGTCAGGAAGTTGAAGAATAGGATACTCTGAGCCATCCACTACCCTGCCAACAATCGTTGTGGCGTCATCAAGGCAAACAGGGCGTGATACATCAAACGGCGTTTGTGAATCAGCTATTTCAGATACATCATCCTCATATGTTGTGTTCAAACTCTCAAATAAAGTTATGGGTTCAGCAATGACATGCTCAATTTGCGCGGGAGGATAAAAGCTGAAAACGAGCCTGTTCTCGGATGGCATCACCGAGATAGCCGGTTTGATTATATTGTTGGTGAGTCTAATTCTTAAAGATGAGGAATTAGTATCAACGTTACCCTCAATTTCTATCGATTCAAACATGGGAGAAAACGACGGTATTCGAATGTAATCATGACCTCTGAAACGAACGGTGCAGTTTTCGAAAATTATTTCTATTTCGTTATTTTCAGGATTTTCGAGATAAGTGAAATCAGCGGGAACGTTAACTGAAATGGAGGTGCCATCCCTGTCAACCGATACCTGAAGTTCGGTGATTGCCGATGTTTCAGCGTAGGCGTAGGTGTTGGCGAACGCGATAATCGCAAGCAGAATAATTGGAAAGCGTAATTTCATAATCATCAGCAGTGCAGTATATCATGAAAATAAAAGGGTTACAGCAAGCAGGAGCGCAACTCGTTGCGCCCCTACGGATATTCCTGTGCCACTACAGATATTCAATTATTTACGAATATTCATTCGTTACATTCTCTATCCGGTTTTCTTTGCGAACAGGCTGAAAAGCCCTGATTTTTTCTTTTCTGAATCATCATCCTTAACCTGGAGAAGGTCCTCACAGATCAACTTTATTGATTTTGCGAGGTCACTTGACGGGTTGGTCTCAACAAGAGGCTGTCCCCGGTTGATTGAGTTCAGCACTAATTCACTGTCTCCCGGAATCTGGTAGTCAATTCTCTTTTTCAAGCCTTTCTCAATGTCAAGGATTTTCGTTGATGCCTGAGCGAAAGCCCTGTTCAGAATCATCCTGACCTGATCCATGGGGTAATTCAGCGATGTCATTACGCTTAACGCCAGCGATGTATTTTTCAAAGACAGGAAATCACCGCCGAACACCATGAGAATAAGGCTGCTCATGTCAAGCGCCGCAAGAACATCTCCCCTGAACGAACTGGCAGTGTCAACGATTACAAAATCCCACTCCTCTTTTGTCAGTTCAAGCACCCTTTGAATTACGCCGGGTGTAACAATCTCGGCATATTCAGGTTTCAAGGGAGCGGGAAGTATATCCAAACCGTTAGCCGCGGTCATGATGTTGCTTCTTAAATATTCATGGTCTATTGACTGGATACCGGTCTGGGCGACATTGACAATCGTTGTTGTCGCGTTTAGATTTAGAAGAAGCGCCAGGTCGCCAAATTCAAGATTGAGGTCAATTAGCAAAACTTTTGCATCTATCATTTTCTTGATTTCACTAGCGATATTGACCGCCAGAATTGATTTGCCAACTCCGCCTTTGGGTGAATAGAGGCTGATAATCTGCCCCGCTTCAAGGCTTCCGCTAACCGGAGTTTCGTTGATTGAGTTCCGCCGAATCATTTCCTTCTCGATTACATTGTTAATCGTGCGGAAAAGTTCATCCGAATCGAAAGGCTTGACAAGATACTCGCGCGCGCCGGCGCTCATCGCGCGGCGCATGTATTCGACTTCTTCCTGAACTGAAATGATGATGACACCGGAATGCGGCGATTTAATCGCAATAGCCTCTGTCGCTTTCAAACCATCCATGCCTGGCATGTTTATATCCATCAAAACAAGGTCAGGCTGCAAATCAGCGACCTTCTCAACAGCTTCCTCGCCGTTGCAAGCCTCACCTATCACCTTGATAGTTTCATTGAAAGTCAAAAGTGTTTTCAATGTCTCACGCATTTCCTGCGAGTCATCGGCAATAAGTAAAGTGACTTCCTTTTTCTGTATATGCATGTTTTCCTGTCCTAAAATCAAGGTTATTGGAGAACATCGAGCAAATTTTATTCCCATAATATATTCGTCTTTTAGGGGGCAAGGATGAACAAAGAAAAAAGGAATAGTAGAGTGTTTCAACCACCACTATTCCTTATTTACTTATGGTTTTTAATGTATTCTTATTTGCCTTTAAGCTTTCCAGTAATCGCGCCTATCTCATCCTTTGAAAACTCACCAATCGCGACAAGCATGGTGGCATAAACAACTACTCCGACAAATAAATCAACCAGAATAAATATCCCGTCAAATGGGAGCAGCCTGATAGCAATATATGCCGGAATCGATGCCGCAAGCGCTCTAAGCGCGGTTTTCACGTTGAACAATCCGCCAAATCGTTTATATACATGCGCTCCAAGATAGATACATCCCGCAATCGCGGTTATTCCCGCCGCGACAGCCGCTCCTCCCAATGCCCACGCAACGCTGATATGTTCCTCCGTGCCGTTATGCGAAAGCCACATTGTGAAATCATCGCCATAAGGCAAATTAACTCCCACGCGAGCGAAAAACGGCACAAGTAACAGATTCAACACAACGCCCAAAGGCAGAAGAATCAGGAAGGAAAAAGTGAATTTTCTTGGATGCCCTCCCGCAACAGTAATAACTCCAAGATTCATGAAGAGCGTGAAAAACGCGATACCCGCAATCAGAATGCTTAACGCGAGGTTTGCGGCAATATATTCAGGCGGATTGAACAGGTCAATTATCTCGGATGCGCTCGCCCAGACAATCAGGCAGGATGGTATCAAAATAATCGACACAACACGCGTTGAAAACATTACTATTTCACGCGCTTTCTCAATCGCGCCAACTGATATTTCATGCACGATATTCGGAAATATTGTCGCGTAAAGCGCATTGAAAAGGATATATGGCAGAAGGGCGATAAACGCGGCCTGGGCATAATAGCCCGCAGGATCAAGATTTGATGCGAAATATCTATTGACTAGAAATATGTCAACATTCATTAAAAGGTGAAGGAGAAGTATTGAAATAATATTAGGCCCTACGAAACGAACTATATCCCGAAGCATATTTTTGTCTTCTTTGTAGCCAAATTGCTCTTTTGTAAACGCCCATGCGATTGTCAGCCCCAGAATCGCCGCGAGTGCGCTGGCTAAAATAGCGCCGTTCAGCGCGACTGAATCCCATCCGTAAGTCGCGCCTTTTTGAAAAATATCAGCAAATCCAGGTCCCATTCTCAGGACAAGCCAGACAATCAGCACCACAGTTATAAGCCTGAACAGCCCGAACGTGAACATCGTTAAGGCTTCCTGATAAAACCGCCTAAGCCCGTTTAGAATGCAAAGGCGTATGTTGTAAATCGCGAAAAACGGTATGGAAATGCAGCCGATTAAATACGGCACAACCACCGCTTTGTTTTTAACAATCATCACAACCAGAGGAGTGATTGAAACAGCGATAACGAATAGTATCAGCGAAAAATAAATCTGAAGCCTCATGCCTTTGGTCATGAAATAGCCGAGATACGCCGGGTCCTGCGACAGATATTTAGAAACCGCGACCGGCAATCCATAATGAATTATCCTCTGGAATGACATTATTAAAACAGAGACAACCAGATGGTAGATATCAAGTTCAGCCGCTGAGACATTGTGAGCAAGGTATGTTCGAAGGATGAAATTAAATCCGAGGAAAAAAATCTGGGCAAACATAATCGCAAGGGAGCCTTTGCCTATCGACTGCGTACCCTTTACGGTTTGTTTGTTCTGTTGCGTTTCTTCCGTCATATTTTAAGTGTTACATTCCACACAGTCGTAATAGATGGTAGATTCTTGTAGGGGCAGCCCCCCGTGGTTGCCCTGCATTTATGCCATCCTTTGGGCAGCCACGGGGGGCTGCCCCTACATATAGCGTATTTTTCAACAGCCCGGCTACTGCACCATTCAGGGCGCAGCAAGCAGCGCCCCTACGAAATCACGGGAATTTGCGCGGCTGGCTCAGATGTTTTTTCCATCCTGATTTGTATCCCTTGAGTTTTTCCATAACGGCGTTTTGATTGCCTCTAAACCCCTCTCGTATGAAAGCGACAATGATACCAGCATGGAACATCAAAATGAATTTTAAACGTTTGAAAAAATCACCGTGCTTGCGAATAAAAATCACGCTTGATTCAGCAATCATGAAACGTCCGGCAGGTGAATATCCGCCTCCGGTCGCCTGTCCGACTTTGTGGTAAATAACCGACTTTGATGTTACATAAATCGGACATCCCCCATGCAACGCTCTAAGGCAGAAATCGACATCCTCGACATATGCGAAATAATCCTCATCCAAACCGCCGATTACTTCAATTAAACCACTCGGAATCAACATGCAGCATCCGGGTACCCAGTCGGTTAATTTCTCTTCTGGAAGATTTTCGGCTTGAGTTTGAACATTTAACATTCCGAGATGTCCGGGTACCGCTCCCCATGTGAGATTACCGCCGAATGACCATATTTTCTTAATGTTATCCGGGTTGTAATAAATCAATCCGCCTGTGATTGCAGTGTGTTTTTCGGACAGATCAACAAGCGGCGCCAGAAAAGATATATCAACCTCAGTATCGTTGTTCAGAAGCAGGATATAATCAGCGTTTTCTTTTAGCGCGATTTCGATACCCTGATTGCATCCGCCAGCGAAACCCAGATTTTCTGAATTATAGAGAAATCGCCAATTTTGATAATTATTTTCAATCTCTTTCAATCGTTCAGCGGAGCCATCCTCCGATGCGTTTTCGATTAGAATGACATTGAAGTTTGGATATTCGAGTTTGGACAGGTTATCCAAAAGCGCAATTGTGTCATTAACGCCTTTGTAATTAAGGATAATAATACTGACGTTTGGATATGTTTTCGCATTATTCATAAAATAAAAAAATCGCGCCTTGTGATTCTGCGATTAAATTTAATTAAAACATTATATCAGTTTTAAGCAATTCATTGTTTCTATCAAAAGAATTCTCAGTTATTTAGCTGGTATTATAAGATATACAATGTATTATGCTATCATGAAAAAATATAGGACTTCACTTGCAAAACATGGAACAAAACATGTAGAAGAACCACAACGCAGCAAAACCAGAGTATTATTGTGTAGTGTTTTCGGTCCGTATGAGCTGGATGACCAGTTCGGAAGCCGAAAGTCCAACCCAATGGAGCTGTATCACAACCAGGTTACACGGTTTCAAGGGCCATTCTCACTTAGAATGTTTCACCGCAGCTGGGGATTGATGTTAATTCAGGCTAACATTAACGCCAAATGCACTCTTCTTGATTTCCCCGATTATGACCGTTTCATAGAAGAGATTCGAACAAAAGAATATGACATAATTGGCATCAGCGCTATATATCCAAATTTCCTGAAAGTAAAGGAAATGTGCAAACTTATCAGGGAACATTCACCCAACGCGACAATTATAATCGGCGGGCATATTTCGAATGTCGAAAATCTTATAGATTTGGTTGACGCAGATCATATCGCCCGTGGTGATGGTGTTCGATGGTTCCGTGAATTCCTTGGCGAGGACACTGAAGCGCCAATCAACCATCCGGTGATTAATTCGGGAATTAATTCACGATGTTTCGGTGTTGATGCAAATAGAAACCCCCGCGATACGGTCGCGACGGTGATACCATCGGTTGGCTGCCCCATGTCGTGCGAATTCTGTTCAACATCGGCAATGTTCCAGGGGAAAGGCAAATTCATTAATTTTTACGAGACTGGCGATGAAATATTTGAAATTATGTGCGAGTTGGAAAAGAGAATGGGCGTTAAGGAATTTTTCATCATGGACGAGAACTTCCTTCTTTATAAGGAACGAGCGCTAAGATTACTGGAATTGATGGAGGAACATGATAAAAGCTGGGTATTCGACGTTTTCAGCTCAGCAAACGCGTTGACGCAATATACAACCGAACAACTGGTAAGGCTTGGAATTTCATGGGTTTGGATTGGCTTGGAAAGCGAGGACAGCACATTCGCTAAATTAAAAGGCATTAAAATAGATGAACTTATCAAGGAATACCAGTCACACGGAATCAGTTTCCTGGGTTCATCAATAATCGGGCTTGATGTTCATACACCGGAAAACATGGACAATGTAATCGATTACGCTGTCCATTATGATACCGACTTTCACCAGTTCATGCTTTATACAGCGCTGCCCGGAACACCACTTTTTAAAAGATTTAAAAAACTCGGAATTCTACGGGATGATGTCGAGAAGTACGCATCTGACAGCCACGGGCAATTTGAGTTCAACTACGATCATCCGCATATTAAAGACGGGAAAGAAAACGAATATCTAATCAGGGCATTCACAAAAGATTTCGAGGTCAACGGCCCAAGCATCGCAAGAATGGTTCGCACCAAACTTATGGGATGGAAACGATATAAGAATCATCCTGTTGCCCGAATAAGAAAGCGTTTTGAATATGAAATGCGTAATTACAAATTAATGTATTCAGCGGTTATGGGCGCCACTGTCCTTTATTACAAGGATAATCCGGCTTTATCAGCCAAAATGCAAAACATTCAAAAAGCCCTTTTTGAACAATTCGGATTTGTTTCACAGCTGGCATCCGCGATTGGCGGACGCTATGTTTTCAGTAAGATAAAGAAAGAGGAAAAACGTCTTGCTGAAGGTTTGACATACGAACCGCCTACTTTCTATGAAAAGAACTACGAAGAGATTGGAGAGAAGAAATCAAGCGGATTAATCGCCTCACAGGCGGACGCTATAATACTGAACTTCAAGAAAACGGTAGAGATACTGAAAGAGGTAGAACCTCAAAAGAAGGTACGGACTCAAGCGTAGTTAATCGACTAAATGGCAGTCAATTGGTAAATCGCCTTAGGATCTCCAGGAATTCCTCCTTTGATATTCCTGCACGATTTATTTGATCCTTAATAATGGATGGGGGAATTTCCCTGCCAGAATGAAAAGGAATTACAATCGGCAATATGTCATCATTCCGGTAAAATATTCTATGAGAACCCTTTTGGCAGTCAAACACATAACCCAATTCAAGAAATACTTTTTCGAGAATATGTGGTTTCACAGGAATTAATTTTGAACTACCACTTGGTTTTTTCTTACGAACCATATTTTAAACCGCAGGAACCAAATTGACTGATTTATCGAAGTATGTTTTCAAATCCGGCAAAGGATATATTTTGTCTGTAAGTTCAATTGTTTGATTATAATATTTACGTTTGGGAGCTGGAACTTTGCGTGATTTGAATCCCATTTTTTTAAGCATTGCATCCAGATTGCCCTTTTCAGTTGCACTAACGAGAACAGATAAAATCATATCGGAAAGATTATTAACAGCTTCTTTCTTTGTTTCACCATAATCGGATAATTGCAATTCAGGGCATCGAACAACCCAGCATCCATTTTCCTGCCATTCTTCGTAGGATAAAGATGCTTCGATGTAGTGAATCTTCCAATCCACGTAAATATATGAACATTCAGTCACTGCCATTTTACAATATCACCTATAATAAATATCGTTTTGGAAATGAATTCCTGACATACCAACAACCAATACGTTTTGCCAAACACTCACTTCCGCTGTTTTGATTATACATTATCCGGCTTTAGACGTAAAGACAGGATATTCCTATCAATCCAATGCGTTAGCTGTGTTATAATTTTATGCTTTATTTATCCGCAATTACCAGTTAATATCAAGCGGGTAAGGAGATAAATAAATGTGGGAATATTCGGATAAGGTTCTTGAGCATTTTTATAATCCGCGCAACATGGGCGATATGGATAACGCTGACGGGATCGGCGAGGTCGGCTCAATTTCATGCGGCGATATGCTCAAGTTGTATATCAAGGTTGATGAAAATAAAATAATCACTGACGCTAAATTCAAGACTTTCGGATGCGGAAGCGCAATCGCTGCTGCAAGCGCGTTGACTGAAATGTTAAAAGGCAAAAGCCTTGAAGAAGCAGAAAAAATCACAAATGAGAGCATTGCGGAATATCTCGATGGCCTGCCCAGAGAAAAAATGCATTGCAGTGTAATGGGACACGAGGCGTTGGAGGCTGCAATCGCTGATTACAAGGGCGAAAAGATCGAACATGTGGATGAGGATGAGGGCAAACTGGTCTGCAAATGTTTCGGGATTACTGAGGGCAAAATAAGAAGCGTCGCACTTGAGAATAATCTGAAAACTGTCGAGGATATCACAAACTTCACAAAAGCGGGCGGAGCGTGCGGGACATGCATTCCCGAAATAGAGGATATCCTGACTGATTTATGGAAAAGTGAAGCTAAAAGCAAAACCTCTAAACCGTCAGATGAAGAAACTAAAAAAGATGGCAAGCAGCTAACCAATCTTCAGAAAATAAATCTCATTCAGGAAACGGTTGAAAAGGAAATTCGTCCGCAGCTCAAAAAAGATGGCGGTGATATCGAGTTAATCGATATCGAGGGCGACCTTGTGAAAGTTGCATTCAGAGGACAATGCGCCGGATGCATGTCAGCACAGGTTACTCTGAAGAATTTCATTGAAAAGAAACTGAAGGAATTTGTCAGTTCTGATATCACAGTCGAAGAGGTTGTGCCGGATTAGGTGATAAATAATGGCATCGGACGATAAACAGATTATTTACGTTGACAACAACGCTACAACACGAATCGCGCCTGAGGTTCGTGATGCCATGCTCCCCTATTTCGATGAGAAGTACGGGAACCCATCGAGCATGTACACATTCGGCGGAAAGATCGCGCACGATGTTAAAAACGCCAGAGAACAAATTGCGAATCTTCTGGGCGCGACACCAAATGAAATCGTGTTTACATCCTGCGGAACAGAAAGCGACAACGCTGCGATTCGAGGTGTCGCGGAAAGTCATCCAGATAAAAAGCACATAATCACTACAAGAATAGAGCATCCAGCGGTATTGAATGTAGCGAAATACCTGGAACGTCGAGGCTATGATGTAACCTATCTGAGCGTCGATTCAAAAGGTCTTCTTGACCCGGATGAATTACTCAAATCGATTCGCAAGGACACCGCCCTGGTGTCAATAATGTGGGCAAACAACGAGACCGGGAATATCCATCCGGTTGAATCCCTCGGCCGTATCATTAAGGAACACGGTGTTGTTTTTCATGTGGATGCCGTTCAGGCAGCGGGAAAAATCCCAATTAATCTAAAAGACAGCCCAATTGACCTTCTATCAATCTCGGGGCATAAGATACACGCGCCAAAGGGAGTCGGAGCTTTATATATCAAGCGTGGAACACGAATCAGACCGTTTCTAATTGGAGGACATCAGGAACATGGCCGTCGCGCAGGCACGGAAAATGTACCGTATATTGTTGGAATCGGGAAAGCCTGTGAACTTGCAGCTAATAATATAGAAAACGAAAATACTGTTGTCAGGAAAATGCGCGATTATCTTGAGAAGCGAATTCTGGATGATGTCCCCGGCGCCAGTTTAAATGGTAATGCTGAAAATCGTTTGCCAAACACGACAAATATTTCGTTTGAGTTTGTCGAGGGTGAGGCGATCCTCCTGATGCTTGATCGTGAGGGAATCTGCGCGAGCTCGGGAAGCGCATGCACATCCGGATCGCTTGAACCCAGCCACGTTTTACGCGCAATGGGAGTTCCGTTCACACGCGCACATGGCTCCACTAGATTTTCACTCAGCCGTTATAACACGATAGAAGAGATGGACAGGATTGTAGAGGTTCTCAAACCGGCGATTATCAAGCTGAGGGAGATGTCGCCCAGTGTTTAGAATCATTCAATAACACCATGCTTTAGCATGGTGTTATTTCATTACGGATTAGCACCAACCTTATAAGAAAAAATCCCTAAAAAATCCCCAAACAAATTCGATTAACTTATGTCTAATTTTAGAGTATTCTATAATGTGTATCATTTTGCATTAAGGAGCATGTCATGTATCGCAAAATTGCAGGTTTGCCTCTTGTAGTACTTTTAGTTGTTTATCTTTTAGCAGTTTGCATCGCGGGGGAGTCGAACTTTCTCAAGCCGGGTGAAATCAGGATGGCGGAGAATCATTGTAAGTTCTTCTTAAGGACACTGGGAACATCCCAGCAGGCGTATATGGAAGCGAATTCGCATGGTGATTACGGCAGCTGGTGGAGTTTGCAGCAATCCGGGTATGTGGAAGAAGGATATGACCGTTCGAATTACATCGAGAATTATTCACTGTCTGTGTTTCATGTAGCTGCATCCTCTCGGATGGGCGGACAAAGCGCGCATGATTCCATTTTCACAATCGTAGCTGTTCCAACTAAATACAGGGATCAGCTGCGAACATTCGCGATCGGTGATGAGCAGATTCCTGTCGCGTGGATAGGTAATGATTCTGAACTTGGAACGAATTATTACCCACCAACAACGCCCGGATTGAGAGATTATCGGTATTGGGATGCCATGGGAGCGAGAAAGGAATCGAGAGTTGAAGATAAAATAGTTAGTAAACAGGAATACTATGAAAACAAGTGTAAGCTGACACTCAGAGCTCTAGGTTCATGCCAGTTGGCATATGCGGATTCAAATATTTCCAAGAATTACGGCACATGGCAAACACTTACTAAAACTAATTATATTCAGCAGGGATACAATCGAAGCAATATGATAGACAACTATTCAATTTGCGTTTTCCAAACGGGAACATCATTGAAGAGACGCAGATTAAGTTTTTCCAATTCAACATTCACAATTGTCGCTATCCCACGAAGTCAAAAATTCCGTCTTCGAACATTTGGCATCAGTGATGAGCAAACTCCCAAAGTCTGGATTGGCAGTAGTGGTGCATTTGAATCACGTTTACACCACACTCCTCCATCGTTTTCGCTTGATAACGCAGATATGTGGGAACCATTGAGGTAGGAATTATACTCGGCAACCTGTGAAATTGAAAAATAGCGGGGGAGGGACTCGAACCCTCGACGCCACGGGTATGAGCCGTGTGCTCTAAACCAGCTGAGCTACCCCGCCATCGTTTTTCAAAGGCAAGTGATTATACAACCAGATATGCAGGCGGTCAATCGCGTCTTTAACTGCAATTCATAAATTTTCGTTGGTATTTTATTCGAACGAAATCCGATTTAACCGCATCACACTAATCAGCAGTAACACAATTCAACTGACTAACCAATGCGTTTTCTGATATAATCAGGAACTTGCATTTTTATCTATCGAAGGTGATCGTTAATGTCATCAGTGGAAATAGAACAAATCGGCGCTCTGGCGCAGTCCCATCAGCCTAAACTGCAGAAAATGTTCGGCGAGATCAAGAAAATTCTTGTCGGGCAGGATGACATGCTTCTGAAACTGACAGTCGCGCTGCTTTGCCGTTCGCATGTGCTTCTGGAGGGCGTACCGGGACTGGCAAAAACGCTTACAATCAACACGCTGGCAAATGTTGTCGGATGCGATTTCAACCGTATCCAATTTACACCGGATCTTCTTCCGGCAGATATTGTCGGAACGAGAATCTACAATGCGTCAACAAATGAATTCAATGTAAAAAAGGGACCGGTCTTTGCCAATCTGCTGCTGGCGGATGAGATAAACCGCGCGCCTGCGAAAGTGCAATCTGCGCTTTTGGAGGCTATGCAGGAAAAGCAGGTTACAATCGGCAATGAAACATTCATTCTCGATGAGCCGTTTCTTGTAATGGCGACACAGAATCCAATCGAAACCGAGGGAACATACGCGCTTCCCGAAGCGCAGCTTGACCGGTTCATGCTGAAAGTGAAAGTCAGTTATCCATCGAAGAAAGAAGAGATGATTATCGTTGACCGCCAAACCTCCGGAATCGTTACCAAAGTCAATCCTGTAATTAAACCGGCAGAAATACTGCAAATGCAGGTTGACTGCGACAAGGTTTTCATCGAGGAGAATATCAAAAAATATATTCTTGAACTGGTCTTTGCGACCCGTTCACCCGGCGAATACGGACTAGATTTGGGTTATCTGATTGAGTACGGCGCATCCCCAAGAGCATCAATTTACCTGACAATGGGAGCAAAAGCGCTGGCGTTCATTCAGGGGCGGGGTTATGCCACACCGGATGATGTCAAGCGAATCGCGATGGATGTCCTTCGCCACAGAGTGCTTCTCACCTATGAAGCGGACGCGGAGGATATGACATCCGAGAAAGTAATAAGCAGAATTTTAAGCACGATTTATGTGCCTTAAAAAGAAGAACCCCCACCCCAGCCCTCCCCGCGAGCGGGGAGGGAGCAAGACCGGGTGGCGCCGGGGGGTGTAAGTTAGTTATTTCCCCCCGCTCGCGGGGGGATTAAGGGGGGGGTAAATTTAGTTATTTCCCTCTGCTCGCGGGGGATTAACGGGGGATTGAGTTGTGAAAACAACTACTTCTAGAAATCCACACAGGAGATACCACAAAATTGAAAGAAATAATTCAGGACATATTAAAAAAAACTGACGCTGAATACGCTGAAATACGCCTTGAGGATACGAAAAACACTCGTATCACATACACAGGCCCCGACCTTGAGGACTGCAGCGAAAATGTCAGCTTTGGCGGAAATGTAAGGGTTCTTCACAAAGGAGCGTGGGGATTCACCACGTTTAATTCACTTGATGAAATTGAATCGAAACTTGATATTGCATTCGACCATGCGAAAAACATGGGCGACAGGCGCAACGAACCGTTTAAACTCGCGGATGTTCCTGTCGTTGACATTGAGATTCCCCTTGATGTCAAAACAAATCCCTGCGATGTTTCGCTCCAAAAGAAAATTGAAATAATGCGTGGATATAACCAGCTTGCACGTGATTTCAATGAGCGAATCACAACAACATCCACACGGTATTTCGACAGGAAAATTAAACTAACATACGCGAATTCTGAAGGCACTACCATTGTTCGTAATGCCGTTGACCTTGGATTCTCTATTTCCGCGATTGTGCGAATCGACGCGGGAACATTTTTCGCGTACACAACACGCGGTTCAAGCGATGATTTCTCCGTTGTTATGAATCTGGATGAAGAAGTAAAGAAAATCGCTGCTAATTCAATCGCAATCGCGGATGCTGAAGCTGTCAGCGGCGGGCAATATACCGTTATCCTTGACCCAATGCTGGCTGGTGTCTTTATCCATGAGGCATTCGGGCATCTCAGCGAAGGGGATAATGTTTATGAGGACCCCAATCTTCAGAAAGTAATGATTCTTGGCAGAGATTTCGGCGGGAAACATCTTAATGTCGCCGATTCAGGATTGGAAAAGGGCAATCGCGGATATCTTCCCTATGACGATGAGGGTGTCGCGACTGAAAAAACACATCTAATCAGAGAGGGTAAACTGGTCGGACGCCTTCACTCCCGTGAAACAGCGGCAAAGATGGGCGAAAAAGCCACTGGAAACGCGCGTGCGATTAGTTTCAAATACCCGCCAATACCTCGCATGAGAACCACAATGATTCAAACCGGTGATGTGCCGTTTGAGGATATGGTTAAAAACACAAAGAAAGGGCTGTATTGCATCAGTTCAAGAGGCGGACAGACCAACGGCGAACTTTTCACTTTTACTGCCGCTGACGCTTTCATGATTCGCGACGGGAAAATCGCTGAGCGGGTTCGTGATGTAACACTCACTGGAAATGTTTTTGAAACCCTTAAAAATATAGACATGATTGGAAACGACTACTTTGTGGAGGATGGCCCGGGCGGATGCGGTAAACGGGGCCAAATGCCGCTTTCCACAAGCGAAGGTTCACCTCATATTCGAATTCAAAATATAATTGTTGGAGGTAAATAAGATGTCAATGGACAATATTCTAAATAAAGCAAAAGCAGGCGCGGATTCAGCTGAGGTTTTCTCCGAGAGAGTTAAATCCTCCAGCGTCTCATTTGAAAACAGCGTGATTAAGGATTCCAACTCAACCGATTTGGGTGGGACATCGCTGCGAGTAATCAAAAATGGCAAAATCGGATTCTCATCATCAAGTAAACCGAACGATGACAGCATAGTTGATTACGCGCTGGATGTGGCAAAAGAAGGAAAGGAAGTCAAATTCAGTTTCGCGAAAGCGACTGACACAAAAGCATTCGATATTGACACGACCGACTTTGACAATCTGACGGAGAAAATTATTATCGATACGTGTGAAAAGATTGTTGATGAATTGAAAACCGTTCACGACGGCGCTCTGGCAGAATGTTCGATAAATAAAGTAATCACTGAATCACATGTTATTAACTCAAGTGGTTTGGATTTATCACAAAAAGACAAAATGGTCATCTGGGGATGCGGGCTGAATCACAAATCCGAAGGCAACTTCCTTTCGGTTAATGATTTTAGAATCTGTGACAAATTCACAGGATTCGAACCGCTTGTGCAAAAGGTCAAAGACGATTTCGCAATCTGCCAGAACACAGTGAATATCGAACCCGGCAAATACAAGGTGATGTTTTCCCCAAGAGGCATCATGTACCTGATAAATGTGTTTTTCTCGTGCCTTAACGGATTCGCTGTCGCAAAAGGCATTTCACCGTGGTCAAACAGAATCGGAGAGACTCTGTTTGATGAAAGAATCTCCATTCGATCGAATCTAACCGGTGAGGACGCTCCTGTCAGACTGGCGTTCGACAACGAAGGCACTCCAACCGAAGTTACCGATTTTATCAATAAGGGTGTTCTGGAATCTTTCTATCATTCACTCGACTCAGCAGCACAGACAAATCAGAAACCAACCGGACACGGTTTTAAAGGCGGATTCGCAGCTTTGCCGATGTCATCGGGATATGGTTTCGAATTCGCCCCGGGTGAAACTGAACTTGACGACATGATGAAGGAAGCCGATATCTGGGTGGATGATATCATTGGCGCGATTATGTCCAACCCCTACTCCGGCATTATAAGCGGTAATCCGGCGATGAGTTTCACAATTAAGGACAGCGTAAAAACCGCGCAGATTAAAGATGCAATGTTGTCGATAAACGTATTCGACCTGTTTAAAACCGGAATTGTCGCGGTATCGAAAGATGTCCAACAGCTTGGCATGCCGCCATTCTTCCCAGTTTTCAAAGCGCCCTATATTTTAGTGGATGGCGTTTCGATAGCTGCGAAGTAGTTGATTCTGAATAACGTGAAAACCAATGCCTGGTGCCGCCCATACAGCCGTCTCGGCTTTATGGGTGTTTGTGCGAAGTTACGCATTTCACCCACAAATCACAAAAAG
>CBDURE010000069.1:0-17799 GCA_965369605.1 uncultured bacterium | reverse complement strand
GAGGGTGGCAGAACAGTCGGCGCGGGCGTCGTTACTAAAATCCACGAGTAATGGAGTAAACCAAACCGTGTTGAAACGCGTGGATACACGGATTGAGGTTGATGATATATGGCAAAAAGCGATAAAAGAGAAGTAGTTCATCTGGCATGTGAAGTGTGCAAAAGGCGCAATTACAGCACTATTAAGCACCGTAAGACGCCGAAGCTGGAGCTGAAAAAGTACTGCAAGTGGGATAAGAAGCACACGATTCACAAACAGACGAAGTAAGAGCGTTTTACGCGATAAGAAGTTAATTATGTACGATTTAGTACCTTGAAAACCGATGTATGGAGATTGATAAGTGGCAAAGGATAAGCAGAAAATAAGGATTAAGCTAAAGGCATACGATGTGACATTACTGGATGCCTCGGCAAGAAAGATTGTTGAAACGGCGAAAAGAAGCGGCGCTGAGGTTTCAGGTCCGATACCTCTGCCGGTGAAGAATCATCTTATTTGTGTATTAAGAAGCCCGTTCATCGACAAGAAATCACGTGAGCATTTCCATATTAAAACTCACAAGCGCGTGATTGATATTACAAAACCGACTCAGAATACAGTTGACGCGCTGATGGGTTTGGAATTGCCAAGTGGTGTCGATGCCGAGATCAAGACATCATAATATCGGTTTATAAAAGGAAAGAACAATGACTCTGGGTGTTGTTACATACAAACGTGGAATGACCACAATGCTAACCGAAGATGGCGAGAGCCACTCGGTTACACTCGTGGAGTATGTTCCCATGACCGTGGTGCAGATAAAAACTGATGCCACGGACAAGTATAACGCGATTCAGGTTGCGTATAACCCGACTCGTGATTTCAAACTCACTCGAGCTGAGAAGGTTCATCAGGCGAAGGAGATCAAGCGGGATGAATCGGGTAAAATCAAGGACATCATCTATCACGAGGGTGGGCCATTTTCGAAACTAAAAGAGTTCAGAGTGGATTCACCAATGGATTTCGAGATAGGGCAGGTTGTTACCATTGATTTTATCACTGAAGGCTCATTGGTTGATGCGATGGGAATCACAAAGGGTAAGGGATTTGCGGGAGCGATGAAACGATATCATTTCCGCGGAGCACCAGCTTCGCATGGCACAAGCCGAACTCATAGAAAGCCGATGAGTGGCGGCTCAACTGATGCCGCGCGTGTTTTCAAGGGCAAACGCGGTCCGGGGCGCATGGGGAATGCGAGATACACACAGAAGAATCTTAAAGTTATCAAAATTGACAGTGAACTCAACCTGTTTGCCATAAAGGGTGCGGTACCGGGTCCAAACGGTGGAGAGATTGTCATATCACCGGCAAGGGGGACAGGCCACTAGACCGATTCAGGTGTGAGGCTTATTGAACAATGGCTATTGTAAAGTTCTATGACATAGAAGGAAAAGTAATCAGCGAGCAGGAGGTTCCATTCTCTTTCGAACTAAAACCGAATGACATGGACCTTCTCGCGAGAGCTCTCAAAAGACAGCTTACGAACGCTCGACGGAATTACGCACATACAAAAATCCGCAGTGAGGTTCGTGGTGGCGGAGCGAAACCGTGGAGGCAGAAGGGTACCGGCCGGGCAAGGCATGGTTCATCGCGAAGCCCGATTTGGAAAGGCGGCGGCGTTACTTTCGGGCCGAGAAACCGAAATTTCACCGAGAGCATGAATAAAAAGGAGCGCAGGCGCGCGATGCAGGTTGGTTTGATGAGTAAAATCCTTGATGAGGAGTTCATTGTTATCGATGGATTGGACAGTAACAAACCTTCAACAAAAGACTGCATCAAGATAATCAATAACCTTTCTCTTGATAAAGGGAAAACATTATTTCTTGCGGAACGTAATGATGACAATCTGTTTTTAGGTTTTCGCAATATAGAAAAGGTCGAATGCCTACCGGCTGATAGAGTGAATGGATTTTCACTTGTCAGGAATGATAAAGTCCTGGCGACATCCGGTGCGTATGAATATATAAAAGAGGTCTGGTTAAGCTGATGGATATTCATGATGTAATAGTAGAGCCATGGATTTCCGAAAAGTCTCACCTGCAGACAACTGAGGGTAAATACACTTTTGTTGTCAACATAAAAGCAAACAAGGTGCAGATTAAGGAAGCGGTTGAGAAGTTTTTCGGTGTGAAAGTGATTTCGGTCAATACAATCAATATGCGCGGACGCACAGGCACAAGCTGGACAAAGATGCGACGAATCCGCGGTAAGGGCCCAAGACGCAAGAAGGCGATTGTCACACTGAAAGAAGGGCAGAGCATTCCGGAATTGAGCGAATCTGCCTGATAAGGACCGGGGGGAATTGATCCAGGTTATTCAAAACCGGATCAGGAAAAAGAAAAGAGGTTATTCTTATGCCTATAAAGAAATATAAACCATACACACCTTCACGGCGGTTTATCGCGATTGTAAAAGATCCCGATATAGACGGTCCGAAGACACCTGAGAAGAGACTGCTCAAGCCGAAACCGCGAACCGGTGGACGAAATAACCAGGGACGGATAACTCTGCGTTTCCGTGGTGGCGGCAACAAAAAGAAAAACCGTGTGGTTGATTTCAAGCGCAATAAATATGATGTGCCGGGCAAGGTTCATGCTGTGCAGTATGACCCGATTCGAAGTGCGAACCTGGCGCTGATTCATTATGCGGATGGTGAGAAACGATATATCCTTGCTCCTTTTGGCATCAAAGTAGGGGATAAGGTAATGTCAGCGGAAAACGCTCCGGTTCATCCGGGTAACGCTCTTCCGCTTAAGAATATTCCACTGGGTACACAGGTGCATAACATTGAGTTTACGCCCGGTAACGGTGGAAAAGTGTGTCGAGGCGCTGGTTCTTCAGCCCAGATTCTCGCGAAAGAGGGAAAGTACGCTCAACTGAGGCTTCCGTCCGGTGAAGTTCGTAATTTCCCACTTGAGTGTTTTGCTACTGTTGGACAGATTGGCAACATTCAACACGAGAATCGTAAACTCGGCAAGGCGGGAGCGAACAGGTGGCAGGGACGCAGGGGACATACGCGAGGAACAGTTATGAATCCGTGCGACCATCCACATGGCGGCGGCGAGGGCAAATCGAATTCAGGCCGGCCTCCGTGCTCACCGTGGGGAGTTCCTGCAAAGGGATATAAAACAAGAAAGAGAAAACAGAGCGACAAACTAATTGTTCGTCGAAGGAAGAAAAAGTAACTAGATTTTTATGTTTTGGTTATAAGGTGAAAAGGATATGTCAAGATCATCAAAAAAAGGTCCATTTGTTAATATGAAACTTCTCAAGAAGATTACTCTTCTGAATGAGAAGAATGAGAAGCGTGTTATCAAAACGTGGTCAAGGCCGTGTGTGATAGTTCCCGAAATGGTTGGGCACACAATAGCCGTTCACGATGGCAAAAGGCATATGCCGATTTACATAACGGAAGCGATGGTTGGCCATCGCCTGGGTGAATTCGCGCCGACACGATTATTCAGAACACATGGTGGAAAGATGGCGAGGAAATCAGTACTGAAGAAGTAGTCAGCATCTGGAAGGTAAGGTTAAATGAAGGTAACAGCAAAGTTAAAGAAAGTACGCGGATCGCACTGGAAATTCAGGCGATACGCAAAGGTGCTCAAGGGCAAACGCGCTGAGGAAGCGGTTGAAATGCTCAGCTTATATTCAAGCCCGAACGCTAAGAAAGTGAGTAAAGTTATTCGCTCTGCAATCGCGAACGCGGAGAATAATTTTGACATGAGCGCTGATAACCTTTATCTGACTGAAATACGGGTCGATGTCGCTGGACCAACACTGCGGCGAATTCGTCCCAGAGCGCGAGGACGAGCGTTCTTTATCAGGAAACGGTATAGCCATATCACCATAGGGCTTGAACCGAAAGGTGGTGTTGAATAATGGGACAGAAAGTTAACCCAACAGGTTTTAGAACCGGTATCTCGAAAAAGTGGCTTGCCAGCTGGTTTGCAGAGGGTGAGGAATACAGGCGATGTCTCCATGAGGATCTTCTTCTCAGGCGTGAGATAAAGAAAGAATATAAGCATGCCGGTATTGACAGAATTGTCATAGAGCGGGATCCGGGACGAGTGAAGCTCGTTATCTTCTCATCCAAACCGGGTATTATCATTGGATCCGGCGGACAGAATATTGAGAAACTCAGAAAATATCTGCAGACCCTTGTTAAAAGCGAAGTTCTGCTGAATATACAAGCAGTAAACAAGCCCGATCTTTCAGCGTCGCTTGTGGCTCAGTCAATAGCAAGGCAACTTGAGGACAGGAAGAGATTTCGTCGAGTGCTCAAGCAGACTGTAAGCCGTGTAATGAAAAACGGAGCGAAAGGCGTGAAGGTTCGAGTGAAAGGCCGTCTGGATGGCGCGGAAATGGCACGAATGGAGTGGGATCTCGAAGGACAGGTTCCGTTGCACACACTCAGGGCGGATATAGATTACGGTTTCGATGAAGCTCGCACAACATACGGCAACATCGGAGTCACAGTTTGGATATACAGGGGAATTTTCCCGGATTTCTGATTGAACATTACATTTGAGAAATGCGGAGCTTAATAATGCTTCAACCGAAAAAAACAAAATGGCGCAGGACGCACCGTCTGACAACAAAAGGATTTGCCTATAAAGGCAATACGGTAGCGTTTGGCGATTATGGATTAAAAGCGCTTACCGGGACCCGCCTCACGGCACGCCAGATTGAGGCGGCTCGAATCGCGATAACTCGCCATGTGAAAAGAAGCGGAAAGATATGGATTCGAATCTTCCCGCACCAGCAGATAACAAAAAAGCCGCTTGAAACCCGAATGGGCAAGGGTAAAGGCGCACCGGACCACTGGGTCGCGATTGTTAAAGAGGGTTGCGTGATGTTTGAACTCTCCGGTGTGGATGAATCGGTTGCGAAAGAGGCAATGCGGCTGGCGATGCATAAACT
This sequence comes from uncultured bacterium, assembly GCA_965369605.1. Classification (GTDB taxonomy): domain Bacteria; phylum JAJVIF01; class JAJVIF01; order JAGGVT01; family JAGGVT01; genus JAGGVT01. Next base: position 12,840 of record CBDURE010000069.1, on the reverse strand, counting down.
GCCCATCAAGTGCAAATTTGTCAAGAGGGAAAGAGTATAATTAATCAGAATTATCGAGGTTAGTTGAAATGTCGCTTGAAGATTACAAAGATTGGAACATAGATCAGGTTAAAGCCAGGTATGTGGAATTGAAGAAGGAATTCTTCGATTTACGATTCCAGGCGGGTACAGGTCAGCTGACCAATTACTCGAAGATCAAAAAGGTTAAAAGAGAGATTGCTCGACTTCTCACGTATGCCCATCAGAAAGGCTTTGAGAACGTTCGATGAAATATTCCCGCGAAGGGGAAAAGGATAAAGGAAAATGGCGAAAAACGCAGAAGAAAAGACAGTTCAGAAACAGGGAAGACAAAGAGTGCTTAAGGGCACTGTCATTTCCACGAAAATGGATAAAACAATCGTGGTGAAAGTCGAACGAAAAAAACGCCATCCTCTTTATCAGAAAGTCGTGAAGATGGCGAAGAAATATCATGTTCATGACGAGAAGGAGATAGCAACCCGGGGGGATATCATCAGTATCATTGCCACGCGACCGCTTTCGAAAACAAAGCGATGGCGTGTGAAGGAAATCATTGAGAAAGCGAAGTAACTGGTAGAAATCAGTTCACTGATATAAATCAGTCGCAAAGGATACAGGCAAATGATTCAGCAGGAATCACGTTTAAAAGTAGCGGACAATTCGGGCGCCAAAGAGATACTGGTAATACGTGTCCTTGGCGGTTCAAAGCGCCGCTATGGACATATCGGCGACATTGTCGTTGCAACTGTGAAGAAAGCGATACCGAACGGCGCTGTCAAAAAAGGTGAGAAGGTCAAAGCGGTTATAGTCCGAACTAAAAAGGAACTAAGCCGTCCGGATGGCAGCCGAATCCGATTCGATGATAACGCAGCGGTAATAATCACGCAGGATCTAAAGGACAAAAACCCGATAGGAACTCGTGTTTTCGGTCCGGTTGGCAGGGAACTAAGGGCTAAAAAGTTTATGAAAATCGTATCACTAGCGCCTGAGGTGCTTTAATACTAAAAAGGGCTGTGACGGAAGGTTTAAACAAATGAAGAGCGATATAAAAATCCACATAAAAGAAAATGACACGGTGTTTGTCCTGACTGGAAAGGATAAGGGCAAGCAGGGTCGTGTTCTGAATATCAATCGTGAGAAAGGCAAAGTGACTGTCGAAGGCATAATGGTAGCCACGCAGCACAAAAAGCAAACGAGCGGCAAACGCGGTGAAACAGGAATCATCAAGACACCACTGCCGATTGATATTTCAAATATCAGGCTTGTTTGTCCAAGATGCAACAAAGCAACGAAATTCTCACGTGAGGAAGTTAAGGGAAAACGTGTAAGGCGTTGCAAATCATGCAAGGAGTATATTGATCAGGTTTAATCATTGATGTAAAGATGTTTAAAGCCTGAGAATAATACGGAAACAAAGATGGCGAAGAAAAAGAAAGCAAAAGTAGCTCAGTCGGACGGGAAGATACCCAAGGTAGAATCGCGATTGCGAAAGCAATATCGCGACAAGATCATCCCGGACATGATGAAGGAATTTGGCTGGAAAAATCCACACCAGGTTCCACGGCTTGAAAAAGTCGTATTGAACATGGGAGTCGGTGAAGGTTCCCGTGATTTCAAGCTCATCGAAGCCGCGATAAATGATTTCATGGTCATAACGGGACAGAAGCCGGTTATCACGAGGGCAAGGAAGTCAGTTGCCCAGTTCAAGATTCGAGCCGGAATGCCTGTTGGACTGATGGTCACCGTTCGCGGCGAGATGATGTACCACTTCCTGGAGAAGCTTTTTACTGTCGCGCTTCCCCGTGTAAGGGACTTCCAGGGATTAAGCCCGAACAGCTTTGACGGCCATGGCAATTACACGATGGGAATTCGTGAGCAGATAGTTTTTCCCGAGATCAGTTATGATGATATATCCAAGGTGCGGGGATTTGATATTTCGATTGTCACATCAGCGAACAATGATGCTGAAGCGAAAGTCCTGCTTCAAGAACTTGGGTGTCCAATTCGGGAGAAATAAATAAGGGAATTATAAGGATAATCAATGACTAGAAAAGCGCTATATATCAAGAATTTAAAGCCAAAGAAATTTAAAATTCGGCATCGCAACAGATGTAAACTCTGTGGCCGTCCTCGTGGATACCTGAGGAAATTCGACATGTGCCGAATCTGTTTCAGATTACTTGCTCATACGGGAGTTATCCCCGGCGTGAAAAAGGCAAGCTGGTAGGAGCTCATAAAATGGTAATGACAGATCCGATAGCGGATATGATAACTCGAATTAGAAACGCTCAAAAGGCGCTCAAGAAAACATGCGATGTCCCGCATTCAAAGTACAAGTGGGCGATTGCCAGTGTCCTTCGGCAGGAGGGATACATATATGGTTTCGACAGCCGTCTGATGAACAGTAAAAAGTGCATTCGCGTTTATCTTAAATATATCGATGAAAAAACACCAATCATCGAGTGCATCAAAAGGGAATCGAAACCCGGATGCCGCCATTATGTAACTCGCGATGAAATCCCTCTGGTTCGCAGTGGGAATGGTGTTGCCATTCTCTCAACATCAGCTGGAATAATGAGCGGACAGAAAGCTAGAGAAAAAGGCGTCGGCGGCGAATTGCTGTTTACGATGTATTGATAATTTCGGAGGTTGTAACCTTGTCTCGTATAGGAAAGAAACCGATACCACTGCCATCAGGCGTTACCTTTACTCATAAGGGTAACATTGTTGACGTCAAGGGCCCCAAGGGTGCCCTTCAGGTCAAGATTCTTGACGGTATTGAGATCGATGAAAAAGATAATCAGATTCTTGTAATAAACAGCCACCCGGGCGTAAAACCTTACACAGCGCGGCACGGACTGATTAGAAGCCTGCTCGCGAACGCCGTAACCGGTGTTTCTAAGGGATTTGTAAAGGTGCTTGAACTTCACGGTGTTGGTTACAAGGTTGATCTGAAGAAAAACGGGCTTGATTTCGCGCTTGGGTTTTCACATCCGGTATTCATGGAATTTCCGGAGGGAATCACGGCTGAAGTGGACAAAACGAATAACATCATAAGCGTAGTGGGAATTGACAGGCAGAAAGTCGGCCAGTACTGCGCGGATATTCGAAAGCTCAGGCCGCCGGAACCGTATAAGGGCAAAGGGTTCCGTTATAAAGGCGAACGAGTTCGCAGAAAGAGTGGAAAGAATGTTTAAGAAGTTAAAGTTGAGGTTAGATAAATGGAAACGAAAAAGAAACGCAAATTGAGACTGAAAAGGCACGCCCGCCTTCGCAAGAAGGTGTCCGGCACACAGGAAAGGCCTCGACTTGCGGTTTTCAAGAGCGCGAATCATTTTTACGCGCAGATAATCGATGATGACCTGGCACATACGCTGGCATCTGCATCGACGCTTTGCCCTGAGTTGAAATCATCGCTTGAGAAAACCGGTGATTCTGAAGCCGCGGGAAAAGTCGGTGAACTGATAGCTGCCAGAGCAAAAGAGAAAAAAATCAAGCTGGTTGTGTTTGATCATGGTGGATTTGGTTACCTGGGCAAAATTAAACAATTCGCAGAAAAAGCCCGTAAATCGGGTTTGAAATTCTAGAGGTGCGCTGAATGACTGATGCGGAAAAGGAAATAACTAAAGAGACACCGAAGGAACCTGCCACGGGTGAGGATGTTGTTACACCCGAGGAAGAGGTTATTGATGAAACTGAAGAGAGTGTCGAGATAGAGGAAGTGGTTGAACCTCTCCCGATAGAGGAGAAGGTCATACACATCAATCGTGTTGCCAAGGTAATCAAGGGCGGCCGTAAATTCGGATTCACCGCGCTTGTTACGGTGGGAAATCGCAACGGAATGATAGGGCTTGGCTACGGCAAGGCAAATGATGTCCAGGGAGCAATTAAAAAAGGTGTTGACCAGGCGAACAAGAATATGGTTGAAATCCCGCTGATCAATGACACGCTTGTGTATGAAATGACATATAAATATGGCGCGGCGAAAGTGTTCATGAAACCGGCAAGCAAAGGTACAGGCGTTATCGCCGGTGGACCTATGCGCGCGATACTCGAAATAGCCGGTGTGAAAAACGTGCTTGCGAAATCGATCGGGTCGAAAAATCATATCAACGTGGCAAGAGCGACTTTCGAGGCGTTAAAGTCGATGCGCTGGCCTGAAGAAATCATGGAGAAAAGAAAACGCACGGTTGAAAATTACAACTAGTTAGTGCGTCTGGAGAATGAAATGAAGCTTTCAAATCTTCCTAAAATAAAAGGCAATGCCAAACGTAAGATACGTCGCGGACGCGGCGCTGCATCTCATGGCAGATACTGCGGTTTTGGCATGAACGGGCAGCAAAGCCGGTCGGGTCGAACCAAGAGCCGGCATTTCGAGGGCGGCAATCTGCCGACTTTTCGCAAGATTCCGATGCTTAAAGGATTCAGAAGCCTTAATCCTAAGGAATATGCGATTATCAACCTGAGTGATTTGGAGAGACGCTTTCCACAGGATACCGAAATAACAATCGGTTTGCTGATTGAGGAAGGGCTTGTTCGAAACGATAAATTACCGGTTAAGTTACTTGGTGATGGTGAACTGACACGCTCGATGACAATAAAAGTGCACGCGGCAAGCAAATCAGCACGTGAAAAGATTGAAGCAGCAGGCGCCAAACTTGAAATCATCGGAGAATCTGAATGACAATATTCACTACCTTCATAAACGCATGGGGGCATGAAGACCTTCGAAAACGGATAATGTTTATTATTTACATGTTCGGTGTTTTCGTGCTTGGTTCCCACATTCCGGTTCCGGGAACAAATCCCGAGGCATTGGAAAGGATTTTCAATACCGGTGGCGCTGGAGGAGGAATACTTGGTATTCTAAACATGATGAGTGGTGGTTCCCTTAAACGAATCTCGATTTTCGCTCTGGGAATCATGCCGTACATCAACGCCTCGATTATCTTCAACCTGCTTGTTATTGTGTTTCCTCAATTGCAGGAACTGCAAAAAGAGGGAGAAGCGGGACGCAAGAAAATTGGCCAGTGGACCAAATATCTAACAGTTGTGTTGGCGATGGTACAGGCTACCGGTATGATGATGATATTCTCAAACACGGAAGGCGGCGCGTCAATTCTGTTGAATCCAACTCCGTTCAGTTACATCTTTATAATTCTCACACTGGCGGCTGGTACTTGTTTCCTTATGTGGCTTGGTGAACTTATCACTGAATTTGGTATTGGCAACGGGGTAAGCCTTATAATCTTTGCCGGAATTATCGCTATGCTGCCAATGTCGTTCGTGGCTGACCTCCAAACAGCTGTTCAGAACAACGAAGTTGTAAAAGTGCTTGTTATGTTCACGGTTCTGTTCGTTGGAATGATAGCTTTTGTTGTGTTCATGCATCTGGCGGAAAGGCGAATAACAATTAAATACGCAAGGCCGGGAAGGTATGCAACGCCTACCCATTTCCTGCCTCTTAGAGTAAACATGGCGGGAGTTATCCCGATCATTTTCGCGATTTCCGTTCTGCTGTTCCCGGCGACAGTCGCCGGATTCATGCCGAGTCAGGCAGCGCAGAACTGGGCGAGCGCGTTTACGGGGTCATGGTATTACTATGTAACGTACTTTATTCTCACCGTTCTGTTCACGTTCTTCTACACAGCGGTTGTGTTCAATCCAACCGAGGTGGCGGATAATCTGAAGAAAAACGGCGGGTATATTCCGGGAATACGTCCCGGTAAACCGACAGCGGATTATCTGTCGAGAATTCTGGAACGCCTGACATTTGTGGGAGCGATTTACCTTGCGTCGATCGCGGTTTTTCCATCAGTGGCAATTCAGATGATAGGCGGGTTGACCAGCCTTAATGTAATCGCCGGTACAAGTATTCTGATTATCGTTGGTGTCGCGCTTGATACGGTCAGGGAACTTGAGGCAAGATTAACGATGATGAAGTATGAACGTGCGCTTAAGTAAGTTAAGCGGCGATTAAGTAGTATTGGGTTTGTATAAAATAGAAAAAATATCCCTTTTCGAGGGGATATAAATATGATAGAATAATAGTTTGCGTTTTTCATTATGGAGCATGTGTATAGTAATGGATGGAAATCACGATAACAGATACATTTTTCTCGGGCCTCCGGGCAGCGGAAAAGGCACTCAGGCGAAGATAATCGCTGAGAAACTTGGCCTTCCGCATATCGATATGGGTTCAACGATTCGCGCCGCGATTAAGAACGAAACACCAGCAGGTGTCGAGGCGAAGCAATTTGTAGAAGCCGGTGAACTGGTTCCGAATGAAATCGTTATCGCGATGGCTGAGGAAAGGTTGAATCAGGATGATACGCAGAAAGGCTATATTCTTGATGGATATCCAAGATCACTTGACCAGGCACAGTCTCTTGAGAATTACCTGAAATCAAGAGAGCTTGGTATCAGGGTTCTGAATTTGCAGGTGCCGGTGGGAAATATCATTGAGCGATTAACAAGCCGCCTGATGTGTTCCGGTTGTTCAGCGGTTTACAACACAAAAACGAAACCGCCGAAAGTTGATGGTATCTGTGATGCCTGCGGTGGCGAGTTGTACATTCGCGCGGATGACAAGCCTGAGACCATTCAGAATCGCTTTAAAACATATGAAGATGAGACTGCGCCGCTTATTGGTTTTTATTCCGAGCGTAGCGCGATTATAAATATCGATGCGGATGGTGGCATCGATGATATTACCAATAACATTGTGAACGCCATTTCATAAAGGATGGCATAATTATATGACTAAGGAAGAAGCCATAGAGGTTGAGGGCAAAGTGATTGAAGCTCTGCCCAATGCGATGTTCAGAGTCGAACTGGATAATGGACACATTGTCCTTGCCCATATCTCAGGTAAAATTCGGATGCATTTCATTCGAATTCTTCCTGGAGACAAGGTAAAAATTGAGCTGAGCCCATATGACCTTACGCGTGGTCGAATTGTTTATCGACAGAAATAATTCGATTGGCAGGAGTTGAGAGATATGAAAGTACGAGCAAGCGTTAAAAAAATATGCATTAAGTGCAAGATAATCAAGAGAAAGGGACGGGTTCTTGTTATCTGTGAAAATCCCAAGCACAAACAGCGCCAGGGATAGGCAGGAGAATTTGGCCTTTAAACCAATTGACACAGAGGTATGAAACGTGGCACGAATAGCGGGAGTTGACCTCCCCCGAGATAAAAGAGTAGTAATAGGATTGACCTATATCCATGGTATAGGCGATACGCGATCGCGTAAAATTCTGGAAGCTGCCGGAATAGATTTTTCCAAACGAGTCAAGGATTTGACCGACCAGGAAACAACGGCGATAAGAAAAGTCCTTGAAAGCGGCATCCCGAATCAAAAGGATGGCGGCGTGGATTTGTTCAAAATCGAGGGTGATTTGCGCCGTGAGGTTACGGAGAATATCAAGCGGCTGATGGAGATAGGCACATACAGAGGGCTTAGACATCGAAAGGGACTTCCCGTTCGAGGCCAGCGTACGAAAACAAACGCGAGAATGCGTAAAGGTCCCAAGCGAACAGTCGCGGGCAAGAGGGGCAGGAAATAATTTAATTAAATGATTATTCAACGATAATCAGAGGAAATTATGGCGAAACAACCGAAAAAAAGAACAGCAAAGAAAAAGGTCAAGAAGAGTGTGCCTTATGGCGTGGCGCATATTCAATCGACTTTTAATAACACAATAATCACGATTTCCGATCCTGAGGGCAATGTGATTGCCTGGTCATCTGGCGGTTGCCAGGGATTCAAAGGCTCCAAGAAAAGCACTCCTTTCGCTGCCACTCTCAGTGCGCAGCAGATTGTGAAGCGTATCCAGGATTTCGGAGTTAGGAAATTAGACATCTTCACAAAAGGACCCGGCAGCGGTCGAGAAGCATCGATTAGAGCTCTCATGGCGGCTGGACTGGAAATTGCGAACATTAGAGATATTTCGCCGATTCCTCATAATGGTTGCAGACCGAAGAAAAGGCGAAGGACATAAATTTAAAGGTTTTCGTGAAAGCAAATACAAGGAGAAGTAAAGTTGGCTAGATATACAGGACCAGTATGCAGATTATGCAGAAGAGAGGGTGAAAAGCTCTTTCTCAAGAATGAAAGGTGTTTATCGCCCAAATGCGCAATGGAAGAAGGGCGACGGCCGGATCCTCCAGGTATGAGGCATTTTGGACGCCGTCGACAGCAGGGTGATTACAAGAATCAGCTTCGCGAAAAACAGAAAGCCAGAAGGTTTTACTGCGTTTCGGAAAAGCAGTTTGCCAACTACTATAAAAAAGCGGCGCACAAGAAAGGTGTTACCGGCGAAAATCTTTTTCAGTTGCTTGAGAGCCGTCTGGATAATGTCGTTTATCGACTTGGGTATGGAAAATCCAGAGCTCACGCGAGACAACTTGTTTGTCACAGGCATTTCAGTTTGAACGGAAGGCCGGTGAACATTCCCAGCATACTTTTGCGCGACGGTGATGTTATCCAGATTAAGGAGCAGAAACGCAAGAAAGGCAGTTTCAGGGAACTTGTGAATGTATCCAGTGGCGAATGTCGTTATTCGTGGCTGGAAGCTGATTATGCGAATCTGCGTGGAACTTATAAATACTCACCACAACTTGCGGAACTGGATCATACGATTCAGCCAAGCCTGATTGTTGAGTTCTATTCAAGGTAAGAATAGTCTGTAAGTATCGGACTGTGAGAATAACCGGTCTGATTTTCAGGAGCGATCCTGAAGGAGATTATTTTAAACATGGCAAGTGATAACGGAAATAACATCGAAGAGATGGCTGACATGGACGAGTCTCGAGTATATCGTGCAAGCGATATATTAAGGGAACTTAACCTTGAGCGCCCGTCAATCGAGGAAGAACGCATCGATGAGCACGGCTTCCATTCACGTTTCACCATTACTCCGCTTGCGCAGGGGTATGGCACGACGCTGGGAAATGCTCTCAGGCGGGTTCTGATTGCATCTGTCGCTGGAGCAGCGATATCATACATCAAGTATGACCCCAAACCGCTTCATGAGTACAGCGTGATTCCGGGGATAAAAGAGGATGGAATTGATCTGCTGCTTAATTTCAAGGCTATCAAGATGGCGATTAGAACCGGCGTTAAGCAGGTGATTTTATCCCTTGACGTATCCGGTGTTGGAGAGGTTACCGCTGCTGACATTGCATCGCACAACGATGTTGTTATTCTCAATCCGGAGCAGCATTTGGCGACTCTCACATCAGCCAAGGCGAAACTGAAAGTTGAGATAGGCGCGATGCACGGAATCGGTTATACCGAAAATAAGAATACCAATCCAGGTGAACTCAACGAGGAGTGGACGGAAGAACAGCCTCCGCTTGGAGTAATCGTTCTGGACAGCAAGTTCTCACCGATTGAACGCGTGAACTACAAGGTTGAAAATACTCGTGTCGGGCAGAACACAGAGCTGGACAAACTGGTTCTCGAACTTAAAACAAATGCCGCGATAACATGCCAGGATGCCATGACTGAAGCGGCGAATATCCTTTGCACATATTTTTCACTCTTCTCAACGGTACCTCTTGAAGAGGGCGATTTTGCCGCGATTGCAGGCAAGCAGGATGAGAAGGATGAACTGCTGTTAAGGCCTCTTGAGGACCTTGAACTCCCGGTTCGCCCATACAACTGCCTGAAATCAATAGGCGTGAAAACAATAGGCGAACTTCTTGATTATCCTGAATCGGAATTGTTGAAATTAAGAAATTTCGGTGAGAAATCACTGGTCGAAATAAGAGAAAAATTGGATCCGTTGGGATTGAATCTCAAGGGGAGTAAACTTGAACCTCGACCGGAGTAAAATAACCGGCATCGATTTAACAGGTTGGAAAAATGAGACACAAAAAGAAACTGGCAAAACTAAATCGTCCGACAGATCAGCGCCTCGCGCTTCTGAATAATCTTGCGAAGCAGTTGATTACGCACGGCCAAATTGTTACAACTCAGGCGCGGGCGAAAGCGCTGTCGCCGTATATGGACACAATGATTAACAAAGCGATAAAGGGTGAAGTAAAGGATCTCAGGATCGTTAACGCACGCCTTAATGACCGACGGCTGGTCTATCGTTTGAAACACGAAATTGTTCCAAAACTGACCAGGAAATCTGATGGCGGTTACACAAAGATCATTAAAATGTCGCCCAGAAGAGGGGATGGCGCTTTAAGGGCGATGGTGTCAATTAACTACGAACGAGCTGATTAAACATGCCTGATAGAAATATCATGGGCGTGGTTGAGTATGATGGAACCGATTTTGAGGGATTCCAGATTCAACCGGAGAACCATAGAACTGTTCAGGGGGAGATAACAAAAGCGCTCGGTGAAATACTCGGGCATCAGGTAAAAGTAAATGGGGCGTCGAGAACAGATGCTGGTGTACATGCGACAGGACAGGTAATTGCGTTTAAAACATCGGCATCACGTACCTTGAAGAATATAATACGTGGCGTGAACAGCATTTGTGCGAGTGATTGGAAGATCGTTGATTTGGCTGAAACATCGATAGATTTCCACCCTCGCCATGATGCGACCGGGAAAACCTATTTGTATATCATTGACAGGGATGACTCGGTTATACGACAGCGTTTCAGCTGGGGAATTACAGAAGATATGGATATTTCCTCAATTGAAATCGGCGCGAAGGTCCTGCTGGGTGAGCATGATTTTAAGAGTTTTACTACGCTTTGCGCTCATCGAGATGATGTAACAATACGCAGAATCGATGATATCTCAGTAAGGCAGACAGGAAGCGTAATCGCGATTGAAATAAGCGGATCAGGATTTCTCTATCAGATGGTTCGAAGAATGGTCGCCGCTTTGGTCGCGCTGGCAAAAGGGGAAATGAATATTGAGGATATCGAGGATTTGATTAATAATCTTCGTTTTGATGGTACCGGATATGCCGCTCCCGCAAGAGGGCTTATCCTTAATAGAGTTCATTACAACGGTTGGGATTTACGGTAAGAAACTATGAGAATGACATACTTTCCAAAGAAAGGCGATTTGAAAAGGGACTGGTATATACTTGACATTGAGGACATGACGCTTGGGCGCGCAGCGAGCGCAATAGCAATAGTACTCAATGGCAAACACAAACCGGATTATATTCCCTATGATGACAACGGCGATTTTGTTATCGTGATTAATGCATCCAAAGTCAAAGTAACAGGCTTGAAGGAATTCAACAAGATTTATTACCAACATTCAGGTTACCCAGGCTCGCTGAGGGAAACAACATTTGAGCAGATGATGAAAAGGGACCCAAGGCGAGTTGTGGAACTGGCTGTTAAACGCATGCTTCCACAAAACAAACTATGTCGAAGATACATGCGAAAACTAAAGGTTTTTCGCGGAGATGATCATCCACATAAAGCTCAGAAACCACAGCCGTTCCCGAAATATGTATTTCAAGGCCCGCGTGCAAAGGGAACACTGAATAAACAGGCAAATATCCACGGAGGATAATAAACTTGACTGAAACTGAAACATATATTGGAACCGGACGACGTAAATGCGCTGTCGCGCGTGTGCGTATCAAAGCCGGTAAAGGCGAGGTTGTCATCAACGGGAAACCGATGGATGAGCTGTTTACTCGCCTGGTACACAAGAATGCAATTCTGTTTCCATTGCGTGTTGTTGGCATGGAGAAACAGTTTGATGTCTGGGCGCGAATAAACGGAGGCGGCTTGTCGGGATGGGCGGATGCTCTTAAACTGGGTATCGCGCGAGCTTTGGAAAAAAGTGACCCGGGACTGCGCAGCTCCTTAAAAGTGGAGGGGTGTCTCAGGCGAGACCCGCGTGAGAAGGAACGTAAAAAATACGGCCAGAAACGAGCACGCAAGAAATTCCAGTTCTCAAAACGTTAATTCCTTATTGCGAGTCGCCTTTTCGATTCCTGCAATCAGGTATTCCAGCGCGTTTTAGACAGAGTGAATATTTTAAAAATCAAACTCCCGACATTGTCCGGGAGTTTTTCATTTTAGGCAAACATCGTATTCCGGGTATCGATAACTATTCCGGTATCTCTTCAAGAAGCCCTTCCGGTATTTCGAATTCAGGGCTCTTTTTCTTCATCGTCATCAAGGGCAATTTCATATTGTTTAATGTTTCCGCGAAAATAATCCCGCCATCTTCCTTTGCATAAAGTTTCAGGTTTACATCGACGTTGTCGCTTTCGATTGTGCCATACATTATCGCATCAACATTAAGATGTGTAGCCAGGTCGATAGCGCTTTTGGCGTTGAGTCCGCGGCTTGGTTCGATTTCCTTTTGTACAAAGAAAGCATCGATATCCCTGCTGTCAGTTTCAATAACTTGCAATTCCTCGGTTCTGGTCAATTCCTCGAGAATCTCCTGATAGACCTGGCGTTCGCGGGTAGCATCACTTTCGATCATATCATCGATTCGCACAATCGAGATTGATTTTATCTCACTTTCCTCAATTGTGTCTTTTAAGGTTTTAAAAATCTTTGAGTTGTCAATTATTGTTGATTCCGACTGCCTTGATTTACTATTGGTTGCGGCATCGGATGGTGGAGTGTTGCATCCACTCATAAGCAATGCACCAGCGATGAATATCGCCGCAAGCGCATATATAATTCTATCTGATGGTTTCATGCGTTAAACAACCTCCTTGAGAGGTGATTTCCTTTCATTAATAGTATTGATTATTTTGAATTGATTTTGACCAGCAGAATGCAGGTATTTTCAGTCTGGCGATATTTTGGATTGTAGCGGCGCAGAAAGGAAAGTGTCTCAGGACTTGTCTTGTTCTGTCATTCTGA
>CBDURE010000068.1:0-17957 GCA_965369605.1 uncultured bacterium | reverse complement strand
CCCTGTTAATGTGTAAACCATGTCTGTGGTTTGTACACCTGCATCAGGAGAGGGGAGCAGGGAAACGTCATGCGTTCTCCCCTCGCCACTAGTGGCGAGGGGCGGGGGTGAGGTTCTTAACTCCAATCTGCTTGTAATTTCATGATAACAAATGCAATAACATATTATTAAATCTCCCTTAATCTCTTCAATTTCAATTAAATTTAATAAAATTGTTTCACAAGCTGTTTACAACTTGATATGATGCTGTTATTATTACCCTAATTTCAATCATGGGAATTGAGGGTTGACCGGATGAAACGTGCGGGATCCCTTCCGGGATTAATAGTTTTATCACTTATGGATGGCGAAGTCCTTGGCGGTATTCGCCGAGGGGTTGAGGATCCGTATCTCGGCCGTGTGCTTGGAATTACATTTGAGGATGATGAATGGTACGAAGGCCCCAAAGTCCTTCCTTTCAAAGCTGTTGAATCATTTGGGCTTAACGCTGTTATTGTTGGAGATAATACGCAGATAATGAATCTGCATGATGCCGCTGATGTTCGCCTGATTCTCAAACAGAAGGAAAGTTTAATCGAAAAGCATATCATGACCGCCGAGGGTAAATATATCGGCGAGATATTCGATTACGCTTTCGATGAGAACAACGGCAAAATTGTCGAGTATTACATTCATCGCCTTCTTGCCGGCGATGAGGAATGTTACAGAATCCCAGCGGAAAAAACAAAACGTGTCGGACGCGGGCTTGTGATTATAGATGAAAGCCCGATGATTGAAACCGACATTCACCCGGCTGTTAAACGCCCCTGGGCATGGATGCCTGAAGAGGCTATTTCGCAGAGGAACAAAATCGAACAGCCGATTATTAAGCCTGAGGATGTCATGCCGAATAAGGAAATGCCAAAATCACTTCACGCTTTTGACACTTTGGAGTTGTTTGGCAACACTGGCGGAGATGCAGGCAAATCGAAATCGCAATCACAAAAGCTTCGCGAGGATTTCCAGAGAAAGCACTATGAATACCTGCTTGGCAGGCACACCGACCGCGATATCCACGATCCCAACGGCAACCTGATAATCAAAAAGGGCCAGGTGATAGATGAGGACGCGATTATACTTGCCAAAAAGTCCGGCAATTTCATGCAGCTTGCCTTATCCAGCAGAATGCGACGATAGAACAACCGCATTTTTTTTTGGCGCTTCAATATATTGTGTGGGTTATTTGCTCCCCGTAAAAAAAGGGGAATTTCCCCAACAGGGGGTACGTCCACATGAGGCTTCAAATCTGATGTTATTAATATACTATGCTGTAATCCCTGATTTATACTGTATTTATCTACCTGGTTGGGACAGTCCCCTTTTTTTACTCAATCTAAACTCAACCCACACAGTTTATTGAAGGCTTATTTTTTTCTCCTCAATTCAATTGACCTGATTGAAGCATAGTGTTAATTTAATCGGAAATGAACTGGCATTTTATTCACTTGCCTTGAATGCAGAAAGATGGATAACAAATCTAAACGAAAAGATATTCTTGTTCCCAGCTATAAAATGGTTGAGGACTTTCTCGGTTTATCACAGCGAATTCTCATGTTTGCCGGGCAGGATAATACTCGAATTGAATTCCTGCGCGGTATTTCAACAGTCATTCAGAATCTTTGCGGGTGTGACCTGGTTGAGTTCTGTATTGAGGAGGATGAGACGCAGTATTATTGGAAAGCGGTATTCAATCCGGTTGAATCATTCACCTACGAATTAATGCCGCGAATTCGATGTGATATTGATAATTTGTTGAATATTGAAATGCAACCGGACCATCCCAATTTCTGCATAAGTTTGCTGGTACAGCAATTGAAAAATGATCTTCCAGGTGTAACTGATAACGGCAGTTTCTGGACAGGCGATTCGGAAAATCCTTTTATTTTTCCTGATGCTGATGAAAGCAATCAGATCAACATTCATATCGGTGAGGGATACAATTCCATTGTACTTGTCCCGTTTGATATTAATGAGAACAATCGAGGGATACTTCAACTTAAAAGCCTGAAGAAGTATCACTTTACGGAAAATGAAGTTGATTTTTTTGAGGGCATATCACGGATTTTGGGCATGGTTGTGGTTTACAGGAGAACTCGAGCCGCTATGGCGGAACGTGTCAAGGAACTAACATGCCTTTATGAGATATCACAGATTGTAAATCAACCTGGTCGAACTTTTGAGGAACTCCTTCAGGCGTTTGTCGAGTTGCTCCCTCCCGCATTGAAATATCCCGACATTGCGATGGCAAGAATCGAATTTGACGGAAAGAGTTATATTACAAAAGGTTTTTCACCATCAAAATATATCAGGAACGCGAATCTTGTTGTCAGCAACTCCAAACGTGGTTTCATTGAGGTTGCATACAAGGAGGAAGAGCCAATATTTGTCGCGGATCCATTTTTGAAAGAAGAGGAGAGGCTACTTGAAACAGTTGCGCATGAAATATCGCTGATAATCGAAGAGCGTGAAACATCGAAATATAAAGCAATGCTGCAGGAACAGCTTCGCCATTCAGACCGGCTTGCAACAATCGGGCAGCTTGCGGCTGGTGTTGCGCATGAACTGAATGAACCTCTTGGTTCGATTCTCGGTTTTGCCCAACTGATTCAAAAGGCGGGGGATTTGCCGAATCAATCGGGGGAGGATATAGACAGGATTGTTAATGCCTCCCTTCATGCGCGAGAGATTGTGAAACGACTTCTAATCTTCGCACGGCAGATGCCCGGAAAAACTGACCAGGTTGATTTGAATAAAATTGTTAAGGAGGGCCTGTTTTTTATTGAATCCCGAATTGCAAAAGAGAATATTGAACTGGAACTTAATCTTGCTGAAAATCTGCCCGTTATCGCGGCAGACCCGACTCAGCTTCATCAGGTGCTGGTGAATCTTGTTGTAAACGCTCTTCAATCGATGGATGGCAATGGCAAACTGGCAATCACCACTGAATTCGATGTAAATAATATTTCATTAATTATTGAAGATACCGGAGCCGGGATCAGCAAAGAAAAACTGCCTCAAATTTTCAATCCGTTTTTCACGACAAAGGATGTCGGGCAGGGAACGGGATTAGGCTTGTCGGTTGTTCACGGCATAGTAACATCGCATGGGGGCGATATTAAGGTAACGAGCGAAGAGGGAATCGGCTCTCGGTTTGAGGTTAATATTCCAATTTCAAGCGACATGGATGAAAAGGGTGAATTATTATGACATTTAAGAAGAAAGAAATACAGATTCTTGTTGTTGATGATGTTCAGGATACTCGCGAGTTGATAAAAAGAAATCTTCAGAGCAGGGACTGCCTGATTCATACGGCATCTGATGTTCCCGAAGCGCTGCGAATTTTGGAATCATCATCCTTTGATCTGGTAATTACGGATATAAAAATGCCAAAGGTAAGCGGTCTTGACCTGGTAAGGCATGTCAGGGAAAACTACAAAAACACGGAGATAATTATAATAACGGGTTATCCATCAATTGGTGGCGCTGTCGAGGCGGTAAAAGCCGGCGCTGAGGATTACCTTGTTAAACCGTTCACTGATGAGGAACTTCATGCAGCGGTTAAAAAAGCTCTTGAAAAACAGCATGCAAGACTGGCATGTTCAGATGATTCTCTGGGCGAGGAAGTTGAACATTATGGAATGATAGGCGAATCCGAGCCACTGCAGGTTGTGCTGAGAACGATTAAAAAAACAGCGGGAATCCCCGCAACTGTCCTTATCATGGGCGAGAGTGGAACCGGAAAGGAACTGGTCGCAAGAGCGATACATTATAATGGCCCAAGAGCCGCCGCGAAATTCGTTCCTGTGAATTGCGGCGGTATTCCTGAAGGTTTGCTTGAGAGTGAATTATTCGGGCATGTCAAAGGCGCTTTCACCGGAGCCACTGAAACAAGAGCCGGATTCTTCCAGATTGCGGATGGCGGTACGATTTTCCTGGATGAAATCAGTGAAACCACAATGGCGATGCAGATCAAACTGCTTAGAGTGCTGCAGGAAAAAGAAGTCAACATGATTGGCGAATCCCGTACCCGAAAGGTGGATGTCAGGATTATCGCCGCCACCAATAAAGACATTCAAGGCCTCGTTAAAAAAGGCGTTTTCCGTGAGGACCTCTTTTTCCGGTTGAATGTAATTATGATTTCAATTCCTCCTCTACGGGAACGCGGAAATGATATTTTATTGTTGACAAGGTATTTTGCCTCAAAATATGCGAATGAATTTGGCAAGCCGGTTATGGAATTTTCTGATAAAGCGCTTCGTACACTATGCAACTATCACTGGCCCGGAAATGTTCGTGAACTTGAGAATGTTGTCCAGCGATTGATTGTAATGAACGAGGGCGAACAGATTGATGTCGCCGACCTGCCGTCACTAATGCATTTCTCTGCGTTAAGCGGAGCTGGATTCAACCGGACACTCGCTGAAATCCAGGCGGAATATATTCGAAATGTTATGCAGAATGTAAAGGGAAATAAAACTCGCGCCGCGGAGGTGCTGGGTATTGATCGTAAGACGCTCAGGGAAAAGTTAAAGAAGTACAAGATTGGAGATTAAGGGCAAATAATTCGTACCTCTTAATTGGTACCTGGCACCAATTAATTTGGGCAGTTTGACAGTTATCCACGCCATTGTAGTATTCATCATCTATTCCATAGATTTTACCAAATCCCTTAAGTTGAAAAAGTCTCGAAAATTAATTGGTACCTGGCACCAATTAATTTTATCAGCTGGGGAATTTCTCCCCAGTGGTTCTGGAATCCCCGAAAATAGCCACTCAAATAAGACCTAATTTCCTGCTTAAATTAAATATTCAGGCTTTTATATAGGCTGAAACTCCTCATTTTTAGAGGTTTTCAGGGAATTCCGCGAAATCTTTGAGAAATATTTCACAAAGTTCTCCGTTTTGGCACAACGGTTGCTCTATAAGAAATCGTAAACGCCAAATAAATGATGGCAGTTGAATTAAAATTAAAACAAAGCAAGGAGTAATACCATGACAAACATATCTGAACTAAAAGAGCAAATCGCGGAAATCCGCAAGGATGGAGTTCCTGATTTTGACGGCATTGAGGACAACGTTTTAGGAATCTGCTCGACATGCAAACATTCTGCCGGATGCGCGTATCAGCACAATACTGCTGCCCCTATCTATCAGTGCGAGGAATTTGAAACCGTGCAGGTTGAAAAAGCAAAAACCGCTGTGGCAGAACCGCAGACTGAATCAGAACAGGCTGATACAAAGACCTTCAAGGGGCTTTGTGTCAACTGCGCAAACAGACATGACTGCAAAATCAACAAGCCTCAGAGTGGAATATGGCATTGTGAGGAGTATGCATAAACTGAATGGATTTGATCTTTATACATTTTAAACAATAAATTCCTTTTCATTATAGGAGACAGAAATGACAACTCTTGTAAAAAAACAAAAACGAAACGTCCATGACAATGTGATGATGCAGTTCAATAAGGCGGCTGATCTCATCGGACTGGACGACAGCATAGGTAAAATTCTCAGGTCCACCAACAACGAGATTACGGTTCATTTCCCGGTCAAGATGGATGATGGACGAATTGAGATTTTCACCGGCTACAGGGTTCAGCATAACAACACGCTTGGACCATACAAGGGCGGACTCAGATTCCATCCTGATGTCGAACTCAATGAGGTTCGCGCGCTTGCGACATGGATGACATGGAAAGGCGCCATAACTGACATTCCGTTTGGCGGCGGCAAGGGCGGCATTCAGATGGACCCGAGCAAATACAGCATATCTGAACTTGAGAGAATCACAAGACGGTTCACCTATTCACTGGGGAACAATATTGGGCCCGACTATGATATTCCCGCTCCCGATGTCAACACCAACGGACAGATTATGGCATGGCTTCTTGACACGTATCTCTCAACCGTTCAACCGCATGAAAGGCACGCGAATATTCATGTTGTAACAGGCAAACCTGTTGAATTGGGAGGCTGTCTTGGTCGGGACAAGGCAACTGGCCAGGGTGTTGTTTTCTGTATCCAGGAGTGGGCGAAAGACAACAATTTCGATTTGAACGGAGCAACATACATGGTTCAGGGATTTGGAAATGTTGGATCATGGACTGCGCGTCTCATGAAAGAAATTGGAGCGAAACTGGTTGCTGTTGAGGATGTTACCGGTGCGATTGCCAATCAGGATGGTATAAATGCGGATGACCTTGCATCTTATGTGAAGGATTTGGGCGGTTGCGCCGGATACCTTCATTCAGAACCAATCACACATGATGAATTCATGCAAACCCAATGCGATATTTTCATTCCAGCCGCATTGGAAAATCAGATAACCGCTGAAACAGCGCCGTATCTTAATGTAAAACTCGTTGCCGAGGGCGCGAATGGACCTACCGATCCTGATGGCGATTCAATTCTTGCGGACAGAGACATTGCCCTAATCCCGGATATTCTTTGCAATGCTGGCGGAGTAATTGTCAGCTATTTCGAATGGCTTCAGAACAAGCACAGTGAATACTGGGAACTCGATAAGGTTGACTGCAAACTCAGGAAAAAGATAATCAAAGCATATCACCACGTAAGAAACATTGCTGAACAGTACAATACTGATTGGAGAACCGCCGCATATATCGTTGCGCTTTTACGTCTTGAAATAGTCTATAAAGAAAGGGGAATCTTTCCGTAGTATTTAATATTTACAGTATCAGGGGATAAAATCCTCCTTGTTGAACTTTTCAATAAGGAGGATTTTTTTCAGCTTTTCAGGTGAAGACTGAAAGCGGCAATGTAATGTGGTATATTTAGATTACGAACGGTTCCCGCTTTGGTTGTGACAAAGCGGTTTTTTTAATCCCCGCTTGAGTAAATATTGTCATATAATAATAATTCAATTGATCAACCGAGGTGAGCGTGATGGCATACCTGTTTGCAAAAAATTACCGATTTCTTCTGACAGCGGGTTTATTTGCGATTCTTATAATTTCATCAACCGGATGTTCAGGCGGGGCATCGCCTGTTGAACCCGGACTGAATATGCCGAACGCGGATGATATCCCGTCTCGTATCAGCGATATGCAATCAGGCGGATTTATTCTTGGTGTGTATGATCTGAATATCTCTTCTGATTTGCAGTCGGCTGAAATCACTCCTGTCAGGACACTCAATGATGTCGGCGATTCATGGTTTGTTGAAATGATGAAATTCTTCATTGCGAAACCATGCGTTGATTGCCTGACAGTTAGCGGAATTTCCCTCACATCGCAGGAATGGGTCAAGGTGGCGATACACACAACTCATCCGTTTGATAAAGGAGATTCCAGCCAGCCGCCGGATTCGAAAAACCGCGATGATGTCCGGGTTTTTGATACGAAACTTATTGTGGTCGATAAGGATGGCGATGGAATCGAATTTCCGGCACTTGGCAGGACTGTCAGCTCAACCATATTGCTGAACGCTGATGGCTATACCGACATGATTGAGCCTGTTTACGACCAAATCGGCAACAGGCCAAACGACACTCATCCCTATATTATCCTTTTCGAGAATCCGCTGGAGGGAAATGTTGACTCAGGTTCTCCATCAGGATTTTCAGATTTGGCAAACGCATCCGGGCACAATGTAATGAATCAGGGGGAAAGTTTTGATGATTTTCTTCTTCTGGATTTGAACCCGGGTGAATCTATCTCATTTAAACTGTATTTAACCGCGAATTATGGCCAGAGCACAATTGATTATACATACCGTCTTGAGCCGACATATTACATTCCTGAATTTAACGCGAAAGAAGCATGGCGAGTTGAGGCTTATGTCGAATCGAACAGCCTTGGTCCCGACCAGACTGAATCGATGGCTGAAATCAAGGTAAGAGTCTGGGATTGGCAGCAGGGAGCGGTGGTTGACCCAACGTTAAGTTCGCTCGATAAAATCCGCGCGCAAAGTGGTGTCGCTGAGGTCAGTGTTGAATTCCCCGGATTGTTTTCCGGTACGGTTTCCAAAAGCGTTTATGACACAGGCGGAACAGGGCAGTATCTTACACCGCTTGAATACCGGCTTGAAATCTATAATGAACTCGGAGCGCCATCCGGCGTTTATGACGGTCTTGTCTGCGTGCTTGATGAGCGTGAGACCGGCGGCAATGTGTCAATGGTCGAGGATGGAATCCGCAACTCGGGATTCGGGCTTGTTCCGTTTGAGGTTCCCGGGTTCAGAACGTACTGTTATCTCAACGCGGTGGTTACCGGATTGCAGAACACACGGCCTGTCGCCAGATTCACAACAGCGCCTCCGGGTGACCCAATTTACATTGGCCGCGATGAGGATATCGAATACGACGCGACTGATTCGTATGATGTCGATGGCAGCATCACAACCTACGAATGGGATTTCCTATATGATGGCGAAACGTTTAATCCCCACCCGGGACATTCATCATCGCAGGGTACCTGGAGCTATTCTGTTCCGGGGACATATACGATGGCGCTTCGCGTAACAGACAACACAATTCCTATCATGAACGATATAACATACAAATATGTAATCGTGCTGAATGACCCGTCGAATATCGACCCGCGATTAATCCAGCCAATCGATACCGGCTGCGGCAATCTGCATTACGGTGCGCATAACCCGATTCGAATTGATGGGTTAAACGTCTATATTCCTGTCAGTGGAAATGCGAAAGGTGAGCGGTATGTTCTTGTCAGCGATGATTACGGCTCAACGTATTCAAATCCCATCATGATTACACAAGACCTTGCATCACCGAACAATCAGCATATAGGCGGATTTGATTTGACTTCAACAGGTGAATTGGCATCTCTCTATTTCGATAACGATATGGTTAATCCGCAGCGTTCATGGATGCTTTTAAGCCGCTCCCCGGACAGTTCAACATGGTATTCGGGCGAGCCGCTTGAGGAAAACACATATCCGCATTCTATCGTGGATACCGACTTGATATACGGCGCGAATGACCACATGTTCATTTTCTTCGAGATGATTGAGTTTTTCGCTCCCAACGGAAGGAGCACACTCAACTATTTCCACAGGGCGTTGCCGACACAGCCTTTTCAGGATGAGCCGATTAACATTGACACATCAGCATTGTCAGCTGATTTGTCGAGATTCCCGTGCCAATCCGCTGCGGTTGATGATGACGGCAATATCCATCTGGCATTTACAGAGACAATGATTGAAAGCATCCCGATCGATTATTACGGCACAATGTACTGCCGCATTGCTCCCGATGGCAGTTCAATCACAAGGGACGTTGTGCAGATAAACCGCTTGACTGACGGCTTTTCCGAAAGATGGGTGGCAACCGCTGTCGATGGCAACAAAGTACTTGTCGCGTACCAGCATTATTACAGCATGTCGCAGGTTGTAGATTTGATGCTGATAATCAGCCACGACAATGGCGATAACTGGGATGATCCGGTTATCATATCAGACACGCAGTTTACAGGTCCCAATATAGTCCATTCAGTCAATATCGCTGTTGACCAGAATCACAGGATTCATTTTATCTGGACAGATAATCGGCAGGCGGAAATCGGCGGTTATAACAATATCTGGTATGACTATACTGACGATTATGGCCAGACATTCCATCAGGATTTGCAGCTGTACGGCGATGATATCATCGGCAAACAGGAGGATCCGGGAATTGCCGTTGATGATTTGGGGCGCATTCATGTTGTCTGGTGGAATAATGATATCGATGCCGGCATGGGAGTCTGGCACACTAGGTTTGTTAATTGATACAATTAGTTGTCGTAGCGCTGATGTCCCATCGGCCGTGTAAAAAAGCGTCCCGCTTTTTTACATACCCCCCGGACGGGGGCGACACGGCCGGCGAGACGGGCTTGTTGAAAAAGGTATAAGAGCCGTAACCCGTCATGCCTTTATGAATAAATGTGAATTCAACCCGCTTTTCTTCGTAGGCATGCCGGGGTTCCGCGTAAATAGCCACCTCCCCGGCATGCCTAATATACATTATAGAAAATTGTCAACTGGGCACGGGACGGCATGACCGGGTTACATTAAAACCTATCCTTTTTCAACAGCCCCGAGACGCCAGCGCTACTAGAATGTTAGAATGGCATATTATTCCTTTTACTCAATATCCGCTCTTGATTGCGCACTCCATTGCAGAGTAAAATCAACATAATGAATAATCCCAAACAAAGGAAATCATCATGAGTCTTTTAGAGAAATTCATCATTATTGCCCTTTTGGTCATTCCCGTGATGTGCATATCAATGCACTGCGTGTCAACAACCGAACAGCCCGGGGATAAGCAATCCGCAGAGGGGCAGGATAAGGACATAGTAATCAAGCCGGACGGGGCATCGAACATGCCTGAAAAATTGCGTATCGCGTATGCCCCATCCATTAAAAGCGGCGAGGTTGTGGAGAGAAACAAACTACTGGATGAACTTCTCTCCGACAAACTGGGAATTCCGGTTGAATCATCGGTAATGACAAACTATGTCGCATCAATTACCGGACTGACAAGCGGCAAGATTGACTGTGTCATGATGAATCCTATTGGCTATGTGCTTGGACGTGAACGTTATGCGGTGGATGTCATTCTGAAAGTCAAACGCAATGATTCGACCGAATATAACTCGCAGATAATTGTTAATAATGATAGTGGAATCAACACTCTTGCTGATCTCAAGGGGCGCTCTTTCGCGTTTGTCGATAGAATGTCAACATCGGGGCACATGTACCCGAGGGAGATGCTTCTGCGAAATAATATTGATGTTGATAAGGATCTAACTGACCGGCCGGCATTTGTAGGCTCGCATGACAAGGTCGCGATTGATGTCATGAACGGTGTTTTCGATGCCGGAGCGACTTTCCAGGATGTTCGCGAACGCCTGACTGATAAATTCCCCGATATCATGAGTAAAACGAAAGTAATCGCTGTCGTGGGCCCGATTCCAAATGACATGTTTTGTGTTTCCGCCGATATTGACCACGATTTCAAGCTTATTTTGATTGATGCGTTAAAAGAGATATCGCAAGGTGTCGAAATAGATGGTGAGATTGTTAAACCGTTTTATGGCATGGATAAAATAGATGAACTGGTTGACGCTAGTGATTCCGACTATGACCCGGTTCGAAACGTGATACATAATCTTGATATGGGACTTCTACCGGAGGATACAGAGTAAATTGAAATCAAAAAAACTTATCTGGCTGTTGATCCTGCTGCCTTTATTGACCGCGGCGAAACCCAACGATGACGTGATGGGTAAAATCCATGATATGTGGTTTGAACATCGGCCGGCAGACGCTTTTGAGATGATTCTGGAATCATACAACGATGGCGGCACTCTCGATGCGGTTAAACTGACTGAATTAACCGGCGTAAGAAAAATCGATAAAATATTCGAGGGCAAAGGCGATGAAAAAGCCTGGTTTATCGATGGCAGATATGTCGCGCTGGCAGGTTTTTATCATACGCTGAGAATTGCGGATATGGAAACCGGCAAGTCATACTGGCTTCCGGAGAAATCTTACCTGCTTGTGGACAAACAGGGAGTTATTCTCTATAAAGTCGAGCGAACTTACTACCTTAAATCTGATAGTGATTCATACATCCTCTACGAGTTTAATCTCAAGACCAAATCGTCAAGGTCTCTTGGCAAGTTCCCTCTGGATGTGTTCATGGTCAAGTACGATGAGGAATATGGGCTGCTGCAGTTTAACGGATTGGAATATCAATTTATGGCGACATTCGACCTTGACAGGCAAAAGAAAATCGAAACCACAGACCGTATTATGCAAAGAAGGAAAAAAGCGCCGGTTGAGGTTGATGTCACGACCGGGCACAGCAAGCTGACTCTCAGGATTGATGATGAAAAAGTCATGATTCCATATTCCCGCGAGGAATTTTTATATGGGTATAACTCCGAGGACGGTCTCTTTCTGGATAATGAGCATCCGCAGTCGATTCTGTTAAAAACCAAATGGTATCCCGGTTTTTGGATTCTGGTGGATATCGCAAACAAACGTACTATGAAATTATCCCTGCCTCAATGGCTTGAACCCGGGATGAAAGTATCGTGGCATGTTACATCTACGGGTACATTGTATTTCTGGAAAGTAGCGGGAGAAAAGGCCGGGCTTTATAGAATTATCCCTGAGGAGTATCCGACTTTTAGAGAATTTGTCGACCTGATTTACAAATTCAATCTGGCGAGGCGTAAATCCGGCACTGGTAATAACGAAAGAGCTTGAAAAACTGGTGTGGCTGACGATAATCTGATTACTGTTGAGTTTTGATTATTTAAATTGTGCGTGATATAATTCGCTTTCATAAACAGGAGAGTGTATTGAGTTAATCAAAACTCATTATCAGTTGGCCTGAATGAGGGCCACGGTAATGTTATTTCATGATATTTTCGAAATATCCGGGAGGATATGGCATGACAAATATCCGATTGTTAATCTATCCAGTGGTGTTCATGTTTGTTTTGAGCTTTAGTTTCGCCGCTTTTGGCCAGGCGGGACGAGCGACATTCCAGGTTTTCGATAACGAACCTGAAGTGATTGAGCTTTCCAAAATCAAAAAGGAAAGCGAAAGCGTTTTTAGCGACACCGATGGAGATGGGATATACGACACTTTAACAATGGGAGACATGGAATTGACATGCGAGATTGATGAAGCCAACGCTTACGGCATCACGTATCTCGATAAAAAAAATGTGGTTTATTATCCAGCATTTGATTCATCAATTCCAAAGCCGGGTGAATACGCACTTAACGGGTTCATTCATTACTTTGACCCTAAGGGAGTGAGCATTTATTTCGCCGTGGTTTTAAACAGGCTTAGCGACATAGAAGAGGAAGCGTTAAGAAAAACGAAAAAGAAACTTGTGCCGTACCGAGCCGATTTTATTGACTCAAACGGCTTGAGAGTTGGAATCCCGACACTGATTTTGCTCTCACACTCCAAACTTATATATAACGCTGATTTCCAGAGGTTCTCTAAATCTACTGATACAATCATGCTTGCACATAATCCAGAAGCGACTAATAGAGAACTGTACATTATGCGGAAGATTCCTGATTTAAAGGATAGTCTGCTTTTGATTCACTACAAATGGTATTGATACAATTGAAATTCAAATCAAATCCCCTCAAGCAGGGGATTTTTTATGTTTTTTTTCTGGGATTCCTCATTTTGGGGAACATGATTGCCATGCCGGGATGCGGTTCGGGGAATCAGCCGGAGCCAAAGGACAAGGAGACCTCGAAAGAAAGCGAGGATACGTTTATCCTCATGGGGTATCGCGATAATGTTCTTAACAAATCGCTTGAATTGATTAATGCAAGTGATGATTTCACATCATCGGAAATGAACATATCCAGCGACATCAAAATCAACGGCGTGGCTGAACAAATTCAGATTGATGCGCAAAACGCGTATCCATGCGCTTATCCCGACAACCGTATGCTTGTTTTCTACCCATGTGTAAACATAAAACTACCGGAAGGCGACGAGATAATTCCGATTGGCTTTATTCACTATTTCGATGACAAGCAGATGAACGAGTTTTTCTATGTTATTACGTCGATGGCAACTGAAGATGAGAACATAATTGAATCATCAGATGCCTTGCCGTCATCAGAATATAAAATAGTATTTCAATCCGGGGATGGTTCACAGTATGGCCTTGCCGGAAGCCGAATCCTGGATAAAAGCGGTCTGACCGATGAGGAGGCTTTCCGTAAATTTAATACATCAAGCCGTACTGTGCTTGTCGGCACAAATTCAATGGACGAGAACAAGTTTCTATTTGTCTTCCTTAAAATACCCGACTGGGATGACAGAATATTCCAGATTTTTTACCGGTGGTTCTGAGATTTTCTTATTCCCCCTGCCTGCTGACAGAATCAGAATGAAAATGATATTATTTCCATCTTTAAATACTCTGGAACGGCGTCCGGTATTATGTGGTTCATGCAATGACATCAGGTTCACTTAAAGAGATAGTATCAGTTTCGATAGGCTCATCGCTGCGGGATCATGCTTTCGAGTGTGAATTTCTTGGTGAGCGATATCTCATACGGCGAATCGGAACTGATGGCGACAAGCAAAAAGCAAGGGAACTGATTAAAGAGTACGACAACAAAGCATCCGCGATTGGGCTTGGCGGAATTGATGTCTTCTTCCAGGTTGGAGATAGAACGTACGTTCATAACGATGGCATGAGACTGATGAAGGCGTCGAAAAAAACGCCGGTCGTGGATGGCAGCGGACTTAAACACACGCTCGAAAGATGGTCGATTGCATATCTGCATAACGTTCATCCTGAAATTCTGAAAAACAGGCGAGTTCTTGTAATGAGCGGGATAGACCGTTCGGCGATGGCTGAGGTTATCAGTGAATTCGCATCGAAAGTTACCTTCGGAGATTTCCTTTTTAATCTGAGATTATCGATTGTCATAAAAAACCTGGCGTCATTGAAGAGAATCGCGAGATACGTTCTTCCGATATTATGCAAACTTCCATTTGAATGGATTTATCCAACCGGACGTCGACAGGAAACCCGTCACGAACGTTACACATCGGTTTTTAAAAAATCGGATGTTGTAGTAGGCGATTTCCACCAGATACGCCGTTACGCCCCGATGGATTTAAAGGGCAAGACAATTATCACCAACACTGTCACAGCGGATGATAGAAAGGATTTGAAATCGCGTGGTGTCGAATGGCTGATTACAACAACGCCTATAATGGATGGCCGCACGTTCGGCGCGAATGTTCTGGAAGCGCTTTTCATTGCGCATCTGACATCGCAGGGATACGAACTCGACCAGGAGGCTCGACCATCAGTTACGCTTCGTGATGAATATCTGAATCTGATTCTCGAAAGCGGGATAGAACCGAGCATCGAGCAATTGAATCCAGGCGAGGAAAAGGTAATAAACCAGTTCGCGTTTGTAGTGCACCCGTTGAAATTGTCTGATGTTTTCGAAATCAAGGCGTTCAGATGGCTGAGGAATCTTCCCCCCGCACTGCTTGAAATGGCGCTTGCGCAGCTTCCACCTGTCCATGTGTCAAGAACATCGGTGATAACCACTCCTGACGGGAAACAGACACAGGGGTCATTGTACGCGTTGATTATGACACCCAAAATGATGTTGCGCCTTCCGGAGGAAAGGGTTTACGCTGACCTTATAAAAATCGCGAACCTGGCGAAACAACGCTCCATCGGGATTATGGGACTTGGAGCGTTCACCAGCGTCGTTGGCGATGCAGGAGTGTCTGTCGCGAAACGAAGCCCGATTCCGGTTACAAGCGGCAATTCACTTACAATCTGGGCGACAGTCGAAACCGCGAGACAAGCGTGTAAATTGATGGGAATCAAACTTGCCACCGCGTCGGTAATGGTAGTTGGCGCGACAGGCAGCATCGGCAAGGCGATTACTCGCATGCTGGCTCCACAAGTCGGGAGAATGGTGATAATCAGCCGAAGACCGGAAAGAGTTCTGGAATTTTCCCGTGAAATTCAATCTGTCTGCCCGGATGTCAACAGCGGAACTGTGGTTGATACGTTGATTGGAGAAATGGACCTTGTTATAACCACCACAACTGATCCTGATGGCGTTATCGATGTCATGGCGCTCAAATCGGGATGCGTTGTTCTGGATGTCGCCCGTCCGCCGGATGTCTCGAAGGAGCAGGCTGAAAAGCGCGATGACGTTCTTATTATTGAGTCAGGCGAAATTCGCATTCCGGGTGAAGTCGATTGGGGAGTTAATATTGGAATGCCTCCGAATATCGCATATGCCTGTCTTGCGGAAACTATCCTTCTCGCGGTAAGCGGACGATTTGAAAGCTACACGCTTGGCAGGGAACTCGACATTGAGAAAATCAAAGAGATTGGTGAGCTTGCCAGTCAAAATGGTTTTGAATTGAGCGAACCAATCAGCTTCGGACGGATGCTCAGCAGGGAGGATATCATCGCGATTCGAAACCGGGCGCAGTCGAAAAGTAAAGACGAAGTGGTAAAATAGAATTTGGACGTTGAACTACATTAGAGGAAAGGCGGTTTGATATGGACAGGATACTGGTAACCGGAGGAGCCGGATTCATCGGCTCCAATTTTGTCAGGATGATGGCTGATCTGCATCCATCATGGAAACTGACTGTAATCGATTCCCTGACTTACGCCGGAAACCTGGATAATTTTCCCGAGGGTTTCTGGGATGATGAAAATCGGGAATTTGTTCATGCGAATATTCTTGATGAGCATGTCGTTGACGAGCTGATGTCGCGGGTTGACGCTGTCGTGCATTTCGCTGCGGAAACTCATGTCGACAGGTCAATCCATGATGCCGGCAAGTTCATTGACACGGATGTCAAGGGAACATGGGTGCTTCTGGAAGCCGCAAGGCGCCATGAGATAAAACGTTTTCTGCATATCTCAACAGATGAGGTTTACGGTGAAGCGAAAGGGACACCATCTTTGGAAGGAGATGACCTGAAACCGAAAAGCCCGTACGCGGCATCAAAAGCGGCCGCCGACAGGCTTGCGTTCAGCTACTTCGCAACCTATGACCTGCCTGTGATAATCACCCGATGTTCCAACAACTATGGTCCCAATCAGTATCCGGAAAAACTCATCCCGCTTTTTGTAACAAACGCGATAGAGGGAAAACCGCTGCCAATATACGGTTCAGGAAAAAATACGCGCGACTGGATTCATGTGATTGACCATTGCCAGGCGCTGGAAATACTGCTTCTGGACATCGGGCATCGTGGCGAGGTTTACAACCTGTCAAGCGGACAGGAACATTCCGTGCTTGATATAACGGATATCATTCTGAAAAAACTTGGTAAATCACATGACATTATCCAGCACGTTCGCGACCGCGAGGGGCATGTGATCCGCCATGCGGTGGACTCAACCAAATTCCAGGAAACTTTCAACTGGATTGCGGCATGCAATTTCCAGCATAACATTGAGGAAACGATTCAGTGGTATATTGATAATGAGGACTGGTGGCGAAAGGTCAAACAGAAAAGCGCAGATTATGATGAATGGATTAAAAAGCAGTATTCTGACAGATAAAATGCTGCAGTTTTAAAACAAGCTGATGAAATTTGAAATTTGTCGGATAGAGGAGTATCATCCTGGAGAATTATGGGCGACAAGAATAATCATGATGTGCAAAAGAAAAAGGTAATCCCCCTTAACAAAACGTATATGTGGGGGATTGTATTTTGTCTGGCTGCGTTAATCGCGATAGTGATGTTTAATATCCTGAGAGCGCCAACGATTCCAACAACGAAAATCGATTATCTCGCGCGCCTCAGAGATAATCATAGTCGCAGTATGAACTTAAGGGGATTCACACGCAAAGGCAACAAAACACTTGGCGACCTTCAGTCTCTGATGGCGCAGAAAATCGGCGCTCCGGTTATTTTCCCCGACTGGCTCGGCACTGACCCCTCAGTCGAAATTGTTGGCGTAAAGGCAACAAAAATCGACGAGGACAAAGCTGTCAATCTGGTTTTCAAATATGACCACAGGCACGTGGATTTTCTTATCCTGCACACAACGCGAACTGAAATCAAGGAACTCAATAATTTGACACAAGAGGAGCACGAGTTTCATTCATACAGCTGGGGCAGGACAAACGCGTTTTATTGGGAACTCACAGAGGACAATCTGCCGATAACATACGGTTTAATCAGCGACATCGAATCATCCGAACTTCAACAAATAGCGTTCGAGACAATGCTTTCGCTTAGGACTTACTTCGAGCGGTTGTAGCTGCTGCAAATGCCATATCAGGTTTAACACTCCGTCAGGTCGAATAACCCCGTCACTCCCGCGAAAGGGACTGTTGGGAAAGGTTGTTGTTATATCTTATCCCCCCCTTAATCCCCCCGCGAGCGG
>CBDURE010000067.1:0-18445 GCA_965369605.1 uncultured bacterium | reverse complement strand
TTAACGATATTATTTTTGTAGTATGTGGTGCGATTGATTTTGAGCATCTTTTTTACCATGCCAGACTAAACAATTTTTAAGTTAGTTTAAACCCATTTAACTGGTTATGGTCTATAGTATTGTTGAAATGTTCCGTTATTTAAGTCAGGATCTGACCAGTCAGGATCTGACTAGTCAGGATATAACAAGAAGGAAAGGGAGATAAACAGTGACTGATATTACATCAATTAATGATGAACCGCTTGAGAACATCGAAATTCCATCTGAGGCGCCGGTAATCCCGCTGCGTGACCTGGTTGTTTTCCCATATCTTGTTGTGCCGATTTCGGTCGGACGGGAAGCATCGGTAAAAGCTCTTGAAGAAGCGCTTGAAACTGACAGGAAACTCGTTCTTGTCACACAAAGAGATATCGCCACCGAGATTCCATCGCCGGAGGATGTTTTCAAGACCGGCACGCTTTCAATAATCCTGAGAATGGCTCGAATGGAAAATGAGGTCAGGATACTTGCACAGGGGCTTTCGAGAGTAAATCTCACAAGCTTTGTGCAGACTGAACCGTACCTGAAAGCCAGGATAAAGGAACTGAAGGAACCGAAAAAAACAGGCATAACAGTCGATGCGCTCATTAAGACCATTCGGGAACAGTTCAAGAAACTGGCATACATGGGCAAGAATATCCCGCAGGACGTTCTCTCAAACGCTGAGAGAATCGAACATCCCGGGATGCTCGCGGATATGGTCACAACAAATCTCGACCTTCCAATTGAAAAAAAGCAGCAAATTTTGGAACTTATCGATCCTGAAAAACGGCTCAAAAAAGTTGTTAATCATCTTATCAAGGAAGTTGAGATAATCTCGGTTTCGACCAAGATTCAGGATGTCGCGCAATCTGAATTGGGCAAGGCTCATCGGGAGTATATCCTTCGCGAACAGTTGAAAGCGATTCAGAAGGAACTCGGCGAGGGTGATGAGCGCCAGCAGGAAATAGTTGAGCTGCGTGAGAAGATAAAAGAATCCGGCATGCCGGATGAAGTAAAAGAAAAAGCGGAAAAAGAGGTTACTCGTCTTGAGAGAATGCATCCCGATGCAGCGGAGGCATCCGTTGTGCGAACCTATCTCGACTGGTTAATCGCGCTTCCATGGGATACATCGACTGAGGATAATTTGAACATCATGCATGTGCAGAAGATTCTCGATGAGGATCATTATGGGCTTGATGATGTCAAAGAACGTCTTTTGGAATATCTGTCCGTTAAAAAGATCAAACCCGACATGAAAGGCCCGATTTTGTGTTTCGCCGGCCCTCCGGGTGTGGGTAAAACATCACTGGGACGTTCCATTGCACGCGCGATGGGCAGAGGTTTCCACAGGATTTCACTCGGCGGAATTCGTGATGAAGCAGAGATTCGCGGACACAGGCGTACATATGTCGGCGCTCTTCCGGGACGAATAATTCAGGGCATAAGGCTCGCGAAAAGCAATAATCCTATTTTCATGCTGGATGAAATCGACAAAGTCGGCGCTGATTTTAGAGGAGACCCGTCAAGCGCGCTTCTGGAAGTTTTAGACCCGGAACAGAATTTCTCGTTCTCCGACCATTATCTCGATGTGCCGTTCAACCTGTCCAGGGTGATGTTCATCGCGACTGCGAACCTGATTGACCCTATCATTCCGGCTCTTCGCGACCGCATGGAGATTATCGAACTTACAAGTTACACGGTGCGGGAAAAGGTTGAGATTGCCAGACGGCATCTGCTGCCGAAACAGATTCTCGAACATGGATTAAAGAAAAAACAAATTCGGGTAAACAAGCAGTCAATTGAAAGAATTATCAGCCAGTACACTCGTGAATCCGGAGTTCGTAACCTTGAAAGAGAACTCGCGAGTTTATGCCGTAAGATTGCCCGTGATGTGGCATCCGGCAAGAGAGGACCTTTCAAGATAACAAAGGATTCCATTCCCAAATATCTCGGCACGGAAAGATACACGATGCGTGAATCGATGTCGCGGGATACAATCGGTGTCGCCACCGGACTGGTCTGGACTCAGGTCGGCGGTGAAATAATACTTGTCGAGGCGAGCAGAATGCCAGGCAAAGGAGACCTGAAGCTGACAGGACACCTGGGACAAGTCATGCAGGAATCAATTCAGGCGGCTATGAGCTGGGTTAGAAGCAATTGCAAAACCCTTGGAATAAATGGAGAGGATTTTAACAAGTACGACGTTCACGTGCATGTGCCATCCGGCGCGATACCCAAGGATGGTCCCAGCGCGGGAATTGTAATGGCGACTGTAATCGCGAGTTTGTTTACGCAAAGACCTGTAAGGAAGGATATCGCGATGACTGGCGAGGTTACACTGCAGGGGCGTGTACTGCCGGTCGGCGGACTTAAGGAAAAATTGCTTGCAGCGAACCGCGCGGGGATGAAAACGGTCATACTTCCGTACGAGAACGAACGCTGGCTGGATAAAATTCCGGACGAAGTCAAGAAGAAAACGAAATTTATCCTGGTTAAACATGTCAGTGAGGTTATTGACAGAGTTTTGGTTAAGAGTAAAGTGGAGATTGCGGCAGGCAGAAAGAAAGGAACATCCAGCAAACGAAAAAAGCCGACAAAAGGGCCTTTAAAGAAGAAAACTGAGACAATCGACCAGCCACGCGCTCATGCATAAAATGCCTTTGGCGCTTTATGAGTTTCGTGGTTTGTGATACGATAAACTTGATTTATCCCTTAGGGGAAATAATATTTTAATAGATTAAGCTAATATGATTAAAGTCACGAGCATCACATTACTATTGTTACTCTCATTGACCGTATGCGTTTTAACATCGTGTAGCGGCAAGGGCAAGTCCCTTGATGAAATAAACCGGGATCCTGCTCAGCAGGGAAAAGTACCGGAAAAAGAAACACTTAAAGCGCCGCACGAACTATATGATCCGCCGGAGCAGGAATATAAATCGGCGTATATCAAAAGAAAACCAATTCCATCCAGCTTGAACTGGGTTGATCTCAACTCCGCATTGCAAATGACCGCTGGTATACATGCGGAGTCGAAAGCCATTCTTTTTTTCGCGTCAAAAGAACCGAACGCGGAATGTAAAAAAATCGAAGAAGAGGTTTTCACTGACAAGAACGTATTGAAAAACTCAAGACGATGGGTATTCGTCAGGATTAATATCGACGTTCATGAGGATTTGGCAAAATTCTATCATATTGATTCTGTCCCGGCGTTTAAAGCGCTTGATCACAAGGGACACGCTTACAAAACCTACAACGGTACGGTTAACGCTGAACAATTCGCGTGGATGCTCCTGGACTGGTATTAGCAAAAATACATCAGGCAGGAGTAGGACAATTTTATTACGACACCCCTTCGAAAATCTGCTGATATGGCAGAAGGCGATGGGCTTTTGTGAAATGGCCTATCATGAAACACGGAATTTCCCGGACGCTGAAAAGGACGGACTCGCAAAAGAACTTCGCACAACAGCAATGTTGCTTCTCAGAACCATTACACGCGACAGTGTAAAATCGCAAAAGGATTTCCTTAACGCACTCGACAAGACAATTGAAATCCAACTGGACATTCTGCTTCTCTTGAAACTCGCGTTTAGAATGGGATTCATCGACCAGGGCGTTTACCAGACCATGGAAGAGGATTTAAAAGGACTGGAAAACATCTCCAAAGAAATGAAAGGCATGCATGGCATGCACGTTTCATCTGATTCCATCTTTGACAAACTTCAACCGGAAAGCAAACCGGAAAAGAAACCTGTGAAGAAGCCAAAGGCTCAGGTAAGTTCATCCAAGCAAAAGGAAAAGGAAAAACCGAAAGAGGCCAGACCGGCAAAACAACCCGCAAGCCGATCACGACGCGGACGTTCAACGCAGGCGAAACCTGCAAAAGTTCCGATGGAGACACAACAAAAGCAGAATCCGCAAAAGTTACCAGACGCCAAGAAGCCTGAGAAATTCTCACTGGCAGCATCCATCGCCCTTGATGATTTCAAGGGTACGCCGCTTTATGATGACATTGATGATATGCCACCGGATACAAATGAGGCAAGCGATTCAACTCAACCGGATTCTGTAACGCAAAAGGAAGATACGAAATCTGTTGAACCTGATGAAAAGGAAACTCCTAAAAAGAGTACGCCTAAAAAAGCTGGACGTTCCCGATGGAGTCTCAAGCGGTCGACATCCAGAAAGCCATCAGGCAAATCGAAACCGGGCAAGAAATAGTTCAATTGCAGTTATATATAAATTCCGTGATTACGCTGATGCTACGCCGGTAAATTGATGTCATTACAGCTAAGTTAAATATCATTACAGCTAAGTTAAATGTCATTCCGGGCAAGTTAAATGTCATTCCGGGTAAGTTAAATATCATTACAGGCAAGTTAAATGTCATTCCGGGCTTGACCCGGAATCCACTTACCGCCGAAAAGGAATGGATTCTGAATCAAGTTCAGAATGACAATCTGTCACCTCGTTTTTATATGTTATATTACACATGCAATGGAAAAGCAGTACCTCGATAAAGCGCTTGAAACAAAGCTGGATGCGTTATGCAGGATTATTAAAACGCATGGAAAAGTCGCTGTTGCATATTCCGGAGGAGTCGACAGCGCGTTTTTAGCTTTCATTGTGAATCGAGAACTCGGACAGGAAAACGCGCCTGCGCTGATAGCAGATACATCGCTGGTTCCACAATTCGAAATAGACATCGCGATAAAAACCGCTGAAACGATGGGATTGAATTTTAAAGCTGTTACGGTTAATCCATTTAGTAAAGAGTTTGTGGAAAATCCACCCGACAGGTGCTATCACTGCAAAAAAATAATATTTACGGAATTGATTGATGCGGCGTCACAAATGGGATTTGATATTCTGGTTGACGGCTCAAACGCTGATGACACCAATGATTACCGTCCCGGATTAAAAGCGCTGGCTGAACTCGGAGTTTCATCTCCACTTATGGAAGCGGGACTTGTGAAATCGGAAATTCGAACACTGTCAAGGCATTTCGATTTGCCTACCGCTGACATGATGTCATCGACATGCCTCGCGACTCGAATCCCCTACTACACCGAGATTGACACTGCCAAATTGAAAGCCGTCAAGAAATCCGAGGCAGTTCTTTTTAAATTGGGTTTCAGTAATTTCAGAGTGCGGTATCATGGTGACATTGCGAGAATCGAAGTCCAGCTGGAGCAGATGGATAAACTCATGGAATGTCGCAACACGATTATCGATGAATTCAAAAAGACTGGCTTTTTATATGTTACCGTTGACCTTGCGGGATACAGGTCGGGTTCGATGAATGAATCACTGAAGGAGAATGGGGATGAATATTAAAAAGATGCTGACTGATTTCAAGGATGGCAAAATCGAGATTGACGATGTTCTTAAGCAATTGAAAGATTTGCCGTACGCCGACCTGGGCGATGTGAAATTCGATAATCACAGGAAATTCAGAAAGGGATTCGGAGAGGTTGTTTTCTGTGAGGGAAAGAAACCGGAGCATCTGATTGAGATAATTCGCCATGTCCGCGACAGGGAAGAAAACCTGTTTATGACCAGAGTAACCGATGAGCAGGCTGCGCTTTTATTAAAAGAGGAGCCATCGCTCATTCATGATGCCGATTCCCGCACGCTTTTCATGGAACTGGCTCCTGTTGAGATTATCTCGAAAATCGCGATTCCCATTCTAACAGCGGGGACAGCTGATATTCCAGTCGCGGCTGAGGCTGCGAGGACGTGCGAGGTTATGGGGCATGAGGTTCGCAGAATTAACGATGTTGGTGTAGCGGGAATCCATCGATTGTTGCATAAGAAAAACGAATTTGAAAACGCGAGAGTCGTTGTCGCGATTGCGGGAATGGAGGGCGCGCTTCCGGGAGTGGTCGCGGGACTGATCGCGGCTCCGGTTATCGCGGTGCCGACATCCATTGGCTACGGCGCGGGGCTTGGCGGTTACGCCGCTATGCTTACCATGCTGAATTCATGCTCGGCAGGCGTGGCGGTTGTGAACATCGACAACGGATTCAGCGCCGGATATCTGGCGGCGTTGATTAACAGTGGAAAATGAAATTGGAATTCATACGCCGGGAGCGCTGGTTTTACCTTTTGAATGCTTATTCGAGGCAACTAAAATGACAAAACGAAAAATCGCATACCTCAACCCCTTTTCAGGAATCAGCGGCGACATGACCCTCGGCGCTTTCGTGGATGCCGGACTCCCGTTTGACACGCTGGCTGCAAAACTGAAATCGCTTAATCTGGATGGTTATGAATTGTCATGTGAAAGTGTCAACCGCAATGGAATAACCGCAGCGAAAATAAACGTTGATATTGAGGAAACGCATCATCACCGGCACCTGTCAACGATTGAGGAAATTATTAACAAGAGTTCTCTTGATGACGCTGTGAAAAAAAACGCAATCGACATTTTCCGAAATCTGGCGGAGGCTGAGGCGGACGTTCACGGAATCGCCGTTGAAAAGGTGCATTTCCACGAGGTCGGCGCGGTGGATGCGATAATCGATATCGTGGGGGCGTGTATCGCTATTCATGAACTCGGCATAACGGAAATATATTCCGCTCCGCTCGCTCTCGGCGGTGGTACTGTTAAATGCGCTCACGGAATAATGCCGGTACCCGCGCCCGCTACAGCGAAACTCCTTGAGAATATCCCCTGCTACGGCGGTCCCGCTGATTTTGAATTAACCACCCCGACCGGCGCCGCGATTGTAAAAACGCTCGCGACAAGTTTCGGATTCATGCCGCCCATGTCAGTTGAATCGACCGGATTCGGCGCGGGGTCGAAAGAGTTCGACCACGCGAATGTCCTTTATCTGATTATCGGCAAGGCGGAGGAGTCTTTCGGAATACGCGAACAGATTTGCGAAATCGTAACGAACATCGACGACATGACACCGGAGGAAATCGGCTGGCTGACTGAAAAACTGCTCGCAGAGGGCGCGAAGGATGTCTGTGTTACGCCTGTCCAGATGAAGAAAAACCGTCCGGGGGTGAAACTGTCGATAATGTGCGCGCCCGGGGATGAATCGAAACTCGGTTTCATACTCCTGCGCGATTCATCCACCCGCGGATACAGAATCCGAATAGAGAATCGAGTCCGCCTGTCAAGCGATATACTAACCCACAAAACCCGCTTCGGCGACGTGCGTATTAAGAAAAGCACAATCGACGAGGAGCACGTGAAGTACAAACCCGAGTACGACGACATCAGAAGAATTGCGGATGAGCAGGGATTGTCGTTTGGTGCGGTGCGTGATGCGGTGATGGATGGGTTTTCTTGATTGAAAAATGCGTTATTCACTTTTATACATCTATTTTGTGTTACCAAACACTCAACTACTACTTATAATTGTTAATTTGGTGCATATTTTTTAAAGATCATTTGCTGTAAACCAATTTGAATAAAATGCGCATAGGGTTGTACTTCATCATTCATATATGACTTGAACCGATTCAATTCATCATCTGGCAGATCAAATACTTTGATGAGTAGAGCAATGATGTCGTTAATCAATAGAGGTAGATAAATACTTACTGGTGACCATAAATCCAATGATTTTTTAACAAACGCATCGAACTCTTTGGTTTGGAATATATATTTTGTATCTGCATGTAAGGTTTCAGAGCAGATATCATTCAATATATTACTAACCATTAATTCTTGGTATACTTTTTCATAATCATCAGGATACACAATATCTGTTTCCTTTTTATTTAAAAATGAATTCTCAACTTCCTTGATGAAATCTCTATAAAAATCACGGCTTTCAGTTGATAACCATGCTACTTCGTTTGAACGAAACTTGTCGCCAAATTTTGATTTAAGAAAAGGGAATATATTTTTTGGCAAGTAATTCTCAAAATGATCTTGAACTTTAATATTCCTTGATTCAATCTCTTTGTTAATTCTATCCATTAGATTATTAAATCTTCTATATGTAACATCAAATTCAGGATCATCCAACACGTTAGGATCGTTAATTGGTTTTTTCAATTCTTTCATTTTAAAATATTCATAAGCCATTTTCACTAATACATGATCATAGATTGAATTTGTTATAACATCAATGTCGGCTGAACCAGAATAACTACATCCTTTATACACATAGCGTAACATGAGAGCATGTTCATAAATCACTCGAATCAAACCAACTATTGGCCTTAACCACATTGGTGGTGCGACCTCATTATATTCTTCCTTCTCAAAAAACTCCTTTTGATAACGTAAATTACTTATAAGAGTAAAACATGCCAATAACAAATAATATGATTGACTTGAAATTTCGAAACAAAGCAAACTAAATGATGGCTCTTTGGTTTCTAGTTTCGATTGCAAGGAATCTAATGTTTTTCTGAAATACTGAATTTGCTCCCAGATAATGAATTGCAAAGGTGTCATTTGATCCGGTTTGATTTTTTCTTTCATAATTGCGTTACAAGGAAACATAAGTTTATCCGCTTCACGGGCAATCTCAGTGGTATACGCAATTGCTGCAAGAATATCCTCTCTTTTCAGGGATGGATATTCTTTGATTATTGCATCTTCCGATAAACCCGCTGCAAGGTTGTCCAGTATAATCGAAACCATTATTCGGGTTCCTTTTATACAGGCTTTTCCATGACAT
This sequence comes from uncultured bacterium, assembly GCA_965369605.1. Taxonomy (GTDB): domain Bacteria; phylum JAJVIF01; class JAJVIF01; order JAGGVT01; family JAGGVT01; genus JAGGVT01. Next base: position 9,773 of record CBDURE010000067.1, on the reverse strand, counting down.
ACAGCCGGGTCCACGGATATTCTTTCACGCCAGTCCATAACATGTTCTCGTTGTCAATTTGAAATCTGCTTTTTTTATTATACATTATTTTGGGATGTTAATCTAATCAGAAGAAAAATGGATTCCCGTTTTCACGGGAATGACGAATTACTTTATTTTTGGTGTATTTTGAGACAGCCTCTTCGCTACGGAATGACACACATTGGTAATTATCGGGGTTTTCCTACAGCCACTAACGTTCCAGGCGCGGTTTGAGCAAAGAAAAAAGAAAACCCGGGAAATGGATTCCCGGGCTACGATTTTTAATTATGAAATAATCACCTGAACATCGGCTTCCGCCTAATCAAGGGATTAATGAAATTCCTACTTAAACGGCATTTGAAGCTTTTTCATCTGGTCTTCTGTCAACGGTGAGCCGTAGCAGAAAAACTGAATAAGCGGATCTTCCGCATCTTCTACCTCAACCCATTTGTCATCCTTCTTGTCGAGGAAAAGGTAATCGATGTTTTCCGCAACTGTCGGTATTATTCCTTTCCAGAAAACAACGTCATCGCCCTCGAATCTGGCAATCGGAACTTTCTTCCCTTCTTTCATCATCATGACCGCCTCATTGGCGTGGCAGGCATCACAATCGTGGCCCTCTTTCATGACCGAGTGGGTGAAATACGGCCCGAATCCCGCGAAGGTTTTGTTCTCATGGACAAGAGTCATCAATGTGCCTGATGTTACTTTGTTGTCATAATTGATTAGGAACATCCAGTCTTTAGTGGCGATGAAATTCCCCGCCTTGCTTTTAGTCTCAAGGAATCTGCTGAAGTGGCAATTGTAGCAAGCCATCGTGTTTGATACATGGCAAGCCGCGCAGTCGAGTTTTCCCTTATGGACATTATGCGCTCTTTTTGTTGTGTCAACTGGTGTTCCAATGCCGTCCTCCGAATGGCAGCCCTCGCAACTGGTCTGCATGTACCCAAGCTCGCGCATGCTTGTAGGGGTTACTCCGGTGCCGTGGATTTCCTGCGCTGTATGGCATGTGCTGCACTCGAAACCCATAGCGAAATGAACATCCGGCGTTCCAGCCTGTTCATCCAGCGACATCGATTTCTGCTCCCGACTATGGCAGGGCAGGCATGTACTCATGTCTTTCGCTTTTTCAATGCTGAAAATCATGCCTGATTCCGTTTCCTTCGCGTGGCAAGTGTCGCAATTTTTCGCATGGCAGTTCTTGCAGCCAAGGTCTTTGTATGGGATTCCGGTAATCTGCATGAAACCATCTTCAGCTTCATAACATCTTCGCATTCCCTCCGTTGTGAAATGCAAACTGTTCTGGTAAAAGGAATCAACGATGCTTGCGAACTCATCCGGCGCCACTGAGTCATCAGCGGATGCCCTGTTCAGCACCATCGGGATACTGCATGAAAGCACCCAAATAGCGATAATGGCCAGCGTCATTGAAATAAGCGGTGTCAATCGTTTCATAGTAAACTCCGGTCGGAAGGATTCATTTAGTATTGGTAAGAGATCATATTCATACCAAATTGCATTTTAGAACCTGACTTTTATAACATCATACTGGGAAAAACTCAAGCATTAAATCGCATTCAGGCGGTGTCGGATTCCGATGGCGTTTTGCTATAATATGTCACTGTAATGAAAAACAACTTACCTGAAGATTTTTACGACAAAATTAAACCCGCGCTTCATCGCAAGATAGGACGAGAGTTAAAACTCGCAAGGAATGTTTTTGATCTTGGCTGTGGCGCAGGTGAACTGGTGAAGTATTTAACAGATGAATACCACCAGAATGTAACCGGCGTGGATATATCAACTGAGAGTTTCCCGTATAAAAAACGAACGCCATCCGGGAGACGTTTTCGATGCATTTGCTGTGATGCGGGCAACATGGATTTCGCGGCGGACGAATCCGCGGACGGTGTGGTAATCGTGTGGGCATTGCACGAGATGGCAAACCCCGATGCGGTACTGCGTGAGTCAAATCGAATTCTCAGGCCCGGCGGCAGGATAATAGTTGTCGAATTCCCCAAAGGTTCGCTTGCACAGGAATTATGGAACGAGGATTATTTCGAGCCGCATGAATTAAAACAAATGCTTTTGAAAAGCGGATTTAGCAGCGTCTCCAATCGCCTTATTAAACAGGGGCAGATTATGTGGGCAAGCGGCTGCTGACCGGCAGACATGTGCTAAGATGGCTGTTACTATAGCTGACACCGTGGTTGTTTTTGATGATGATAATAACAAATTCCGGAGGTTTTTATGTTTAGAAAACTCCTGCCAATCGTATTAATATTTATTTTCGGATTAACAATCAGCCCAACTGTTTCAGCGCAACGCTATACGGGAACGCATCCTAAATCAGGTAAAAGCACTTTGTACAAGACTACAGTTGCTTCCTTTGAAAGGAAGTTTATTGTACACCTCCCCGCGGATTATAATTCAAAGGAAATCTACCCGCTTCTTCTTTGTTTTCATGGCAATGGTGGAACAGGTAAGCTTAGCGAAAAAACCGGTTTCAGCGATATCGCGGACCGTGAGGGTTTTATTGTCATCTATCCATACGGCATTAATAAAACATGGAATCTGGCAAATAATAATAAACGACAGCCGGACGATGTCAGATTTGTGAAGATACTCGTAAAACATCTTATCTCGGAGTACGCTGTTGATGAATCCCGCATTTACGCGATAGGTCATTCTGTTGGCGGTTTCTTTACCATTGGGCTTGCAGTGAAGTGCTCAAATATTTTTGCTGCTGTTGCTTCTGTTTCAGGTGGCTGTTATAAGCAATTCAAGGCGAACTTTCCACCCGCTGAACCTATTTCAATCCTGTTGATGCATGGCACAAAAGATAATATTGTTCCATTTAAAAGCAGTCCCGGTAATAAACAATGGATTATGGAGACCCTCGAACTTGTTGATTTATGGGTAAAGCACAATAGATGCAACAGAGTTCCCACTATCGAGCAATTGCCTGACATAGCCGCGGACGACGGCACAACTGTCATTAAAACCACATATTCCCAGGGGAAACAGGGCACAGAGGTTGTCCTATATACAATAAAAGGCGGCAAACATCGGCTGCCATCACGTTACAAGAAAATAATCAGTTATCAACCCGGCCATTGCAGGGATATTGATGCCGCAGAGGAAATCTGGAAGTTCTTTTCAAATAAATAGAATAAATAGGGACAGTCCCCTCTGGAGAATTATGCTGAATCAATCATCGTGGAACTTCGTAAGGTATGAGTCTATATTACCTTTGGAGATTTGCGCGCCACCGCCAGCAGGATTAAACTCACATATAAGGTTAAAAGATAAAGAGCCACCAAAACTACCGATAACATAAACATTTCCAGAATTATCGGCAGCGACCGAGAATGATTCATAATCAAGAAAATACACTTGTCCCCAGGTTTCTGCCCAGTGCCAGTTGCCATCAGAGTCGAATTTACTCAGATATGCATGACCAAATCCACCTAGTTCACCACCGCCATTTGGATCAAACTCACAAGGGCCCGGAATCCAACCTGTAACGTAAACACTGCCATCAATGCCGGTTGCAACTGAGCGGCTCAAAATGCCCCAATGCATACTACCACTCCCCCATGTTCTTGCCCAGTAGTAGTTACCATCGGTGTCGAATTTGCTAATGAAAAGCGAGCCCCAGCCTTTATCGGATTGCTCATCGCCGCCATCCGGATTGAAGTCAGTTGTTCCGCCGAAAGTGCCGGTGACATATACATTGCCGGAATCATCTGTAGCAACTGAATAGCCTCTAGAAGATTCCCATGTTTTAGACCAAAACCAGTTGCCCTCGGAATCGAATTTACTCAGGAATGCACCACTCCCGTAAGCGGTCTGCTCACCACCGCCATCGGGATTAAACTCAACCGTATGTTCGAATCTACCCGTGACATAAATATCGCCGGGATTATCCACCGCGACAGAATAACCGATATCCTCATCACTACCACCCCACGTTTTGGCCCACTGCCAGTTACCGTCGGAATCGAACTTGCTCAGGTAAACATCCTTCTCTCCTCTGCAATATTGGCTGCTAACTCCATCAGGATCTAAAATTGCGCCGGCTGTGAAATAACCTGTAACATACACATTACTATTATTGTCAGTGACAACAGAATAAACATCTTTCCAGCCACCTCCTTCCCATGTTTTAGTCCACAGCCAGTTACCGTTCGAGTCGAATTTACTAAGGTATGTACTTCCACTGTCTTCAGTGCCCCCGCCATCGGGATTAAAATCTACTGTACCAACAAACTTACCTACAACATATACATTACCTTGATTGTCTGCAACAACAGAACGACCACTAACATTACTTGTACCGCCCCATGTTTTAGCCCACTGCCAGTTGCCATCCGAGTCGTATTTAGCAAGGTACGCATCTTCGTCCTCGATGGATGTTTGTTCACCGCCGCCATCAGGATTAAACTCCGCTGTATCGTTGTAACTGCCTGTAACATACACATTGCCGGAATCATCAGCAGCTACAGAATAAGCATAATCATGGTCAAGTCCGCCCCATGTTTTTGCCCATTTCCAGTTACTGCCAGGAGCCGGTCCCGGATCAGGCAATACTGTAAACGTAAAAGAAACAGAGTCCATCTGAGGTACTTCGAAGCAGGAATCCGCGACCTTTACAGTAAGCGGGAAATCACCGGATTCAAATGGCACTCCTGTAAGAAGGCCATGGCCATAAGGGTTGAAACTCAAATCGGATGGCAGGACGGATTCTTCAGTTAGAGACCAGGTCAGCTCGCCATGACCATCGGTCGCACTAAAGCGAAAGTGATATGGCACGCCTGCGGTTGCGACCGGAATCTCTGTAGTAGTAATTGCAGGGGCAGGGTAGCACTCATCGGGATGGTCTACGGTTAGAGTAAAATTAAGGGTGTCTTCATCTTGGTCATTTCTTACTGTAACTGAGCAATCATAGCTGCCCTTGCTGCCCAGAGTTACGGTCGGTTGCCATTTAGTTGATGATGACGGTGATGCAGCATCATCAAAAGCCCATTTAATATCTTTGACAATGCCACCTGTGACATCAGCCGTAAATATAACTTCTGTATACTCTACACCCTCACCTGGGTTTACTGAAACAACCTTAAGTACTTCTTCTGTTATATTGAGAGTGAAATTAAGGGTGTCTTCACCATTTTCATTGCTTACAGCAACGGAGCAATCATAGCTGCCTTTGTCGCTCAGAGTTACGGTCGGTTGCGGTTCGGTTGATGTTGACGGCGATGCAGCATCGGCAAAGTCCCATAACCAGTCGGTTACCGTACCCGTAGTTTCAGCCGAAAATGTTACTTGTGAATTCTCAACACCCTCACCTGGATTTACCGAAACAACCTGAGGTATGTCTTCTGTTATAGTGAGAGTAAAACTCAGGGTGTCCTCACCATCTTCATTGCTCACAGTGACGGAGCAATCATAGCTGCCGTTATCGCCCAGAGTTACAGTCGGTTGAGATTCGGTTGATGTTGCCGGCGATGCAGCATCGGCAAAGTCCCATAACCAGTCAGCGACCGAGCCTCCTGTGGTTTCAGCCGTAAATGTGACTTGTGAATTCTCAACACCCTCACTTGGGCTTACCGAAATAACCTGAGGGGGATCAGGCATAATTGGATTTCCGCTGCATCCAATGATTATAAACATCATAATCATTCCCGAAAGTACTGTTCTGAAAATTTGATTATTTCGAATATTCATAAGCCTTCACCTCTTCTATAGAATATTATAAAATACAAACATTGTACTTACAATGATTATATGAGTGTATTAATAAACTAAACAGAATAAATAGGGAGAGTCCCCTCTGGAGAAGTCCATTAACACTATGTTATCCGCTCTCTTTTTCTAAATTATCTCGATATCAACCACGCTGTCCCACCATGACTGCAAGCCTGTTCTGCGATTTTCGGGACCGTCCTCAATAGAATCGCTATAATCCATGTAATGAGTCCATTCGCCAAAATACGCGCCGCCCTTATAGACTATTATTTTCGCGGTGGTGGGACCATTGCCGTGGTCTGAATAGTAATGCACATCAACTTCATAAATGCCTGTATATAAAATGTGCCCCTGATTAACTGACAGGTAGTAATGCTCAGGACCGTAGCCGTCAATGTCATCGACATCGATTTCCGCTCCAGTGTCGGGGCTGACTTCCTCCATGTACCATAATGTAAAATTACTTGGTCCCGGTTCGGTTATATACAAATCGACATCGGTGTCGTCCTTGTCCCAAGTCAACTGCACCCAGATATCCGCTGCTTCAGCGGAGGAATTAATTGTGATTGTGTCGGAGCCTATTCCACCGGGACCTTCCGCGGAGACTTTGATGAAATTCTCACCGGCTTGCAGAACAGCTACTTCATCGAAAGTGTTCATGAAAACGCCAATCGTTTGCGGATTGCCGTTGACCTCCATTGTCGCTTCGCTTCCTGTGAAATTGTCAATCGTTCCAATAATATCAACATACCTTGCGGGAGTGTCAAACGGGTCCTCATCGGGATAGGTTATTGTAACGACCGGCGGATCAAGTCCGCCATCCACTTCGATTTGAACAAGGTTGTAGCATAAAAGCGGTGAACCCAGAGATTTCGCCGCAATCCATGTGGGATAAATTCCAGCGGGAGCAAGAAGGTCATTCTCGAAATAGACCTCGAATTTATCGGGGTCGTACGGGTCAGCGATTAACAGCTCGTAATCGCCGGTGAAAAGGCTTAAATCCGCACCGACATATTCGATGTCGATCTGGTGGTCGAGAACATTACAAAAGATATTAGCCCATCCGCCATCAATGTCATTCAATTGGCCGATAACGGCTGGATTCGCAATTTCAAACGGTTCCTCGCAAACATCAGGCATGCTGATAGCGATTGTGAATCCCGGATACCCGCCGTTGTATTCAAGGAACATGTTCCGTGAATCGCTGACACCGGGTCCAATCGGAAACATCCTGTCGGGGTCGGATTTACCGAAGCAGAAATACGGGCTTATCTGTTGTGAGAAAAGTTTTGTGTAGCTGTCCGGATTTATAATTTTGCTTGGGCCGATGTCATTGAAAATCAATCTGACATCGTATGCAATCATGCTCGTGGGGTTTTCAATTGTCAGTTCGATTTCAAACTCATTGCCATTGATGTTGGTTATCTCATAGCTGAACGCGCCGGCGCCAAGAATGAGAGATGTTACATCGATATTGGCTTTCGCCTGTATGTCCTCTACAAGTTCGAATCCGCCTGATGAATCCGGGATGAAGTGTCCGGTGAAAGCGGGTTTCCAGTTGGTATCATCCATTCGGAAATCAGCAATGCAATCAGGATTGAACGCGGTTGAGATATCCACATTATCCACACCGGACGGTGTCGCGGGTGATTTATCCGAACTTGAACATCCGGCGATAATGAACAAAGCGCAAACTAACACTAATCCCTGCAGGTATTTCATGATAATGCCTCCGGGAAAAGATTTTTTTTCAGAATACCTGATAAATTGCAAACTAAAAAAGGATTAAACAACACCCACCCACCATGAGGTGGGCAGGTGTTGCATATATTCGTGTGAGATGCAAAAGAGATTGCATATCAGAAATGAGATTCTTTTAAACTAAACCGTATTAAAACTACATGTCAATATCCGCTACATTATCCCACCATGATACTTTACCGGTTCTACGATTTGACGGACCAGCCTCCCCGGGTCTGCTTGTTGCTTGGATATGTGACCACTCGCCGAAATACACATCATCCTTGTAAATAAGGACGTTTGAAACCACAGCCAAGCCTGTTCCATGATCGGAATAGTAATGGACATCGATTTCATAAGTTCCGGGAATCAGTGTATGTCCCTCATCCACCGACAGGTAATAATGCTCAGGACCGTAACCTGAAACATCATCAAGATCCAGCCGTGCGCCGGTGTCCGGGCTGACCTTGTCTGCATACCAGCAGGTAAATCCGGCCGGCTCGGTTGTGTAGAGGTCAACATCAGTATTATTCTGGTCCCATGTCAGTCGCACCCAGAGATTTGCGCTCATCGCTGTACAGTTGATTGTAACGGAGTCAACGCCAATTCCGCCCGGGCCTTCAGCGATAACCTTTACTATATTGTCACCCACCAACAAAACAACTTCATCATTGAATGTTCCGCTGCTGACAGCGATAACCTGCGGGTCACCGTTTACTTCAATTGTCGCCTCGTCACCATCGAAATTTTCTATAGTTCCGGCAATTGTTGTGAAGCGATTAGATGTTGTGAATGGATCCTCAGACGGAGTTGTAATTGTAACTAATGGCGGATCAACCCCACCCTCAACGGGAATTTGAACTAAATTATAGCACCACAGCGGTGAACCGTATGATTTAGCCCCAATCCAGGTCGGGTATGATATTCCACCTTCCGCAAGAAGTTCATTCTCGAAATAAACCTCGAAATTATCAGGATGCTCAGGATCCGTAACCATGTATTTGGGTGTACCAACAAAAAGTGTCAGGTCAGCGCCAATAACTTCAAGATCCCACTGGTGATCCTCAACGACACATGACAGGCTCGCCCAACCGCCATCCTCGTCATTGAGTTGGCCAAGCAGATTAATATTGTGAATTTCATAGGGTTCCTCGCAGAAAAACGGCATAGTTACCGCGATTGCGTATCCAACATTTCCGCCGTTATACTCCAGGAAAAGCCGTCGTGTATCAGTCGCCCCCGGACCAACAGGGAACATCCTGTTGGGATCGGATTTCCCGAATGCAAGATACGGGCTGATAGTAGATGAGTACAGCGTTGTGTAGCTGTCCGGATTTTGAACTTTGCTTGCGCCAATGTTGTTAAAAATGATGCGAACATCGTAAACCATCCAGCTGGTTGGATTTTCGATTGTAAGATCGATTTCAAACAGGTTGTCCACCACACCGAGGATATCAACGGTGAAAGCGCCAGCACCAAGAATGAATGATGTCGCATTGATATTTGCCATCGGGTCACGGTTTTCAACAACGTTGAATCCGCCCTGGCCATCAGGAACAAGCTGGCCGGTAAATGCGGTTTGCCAACCGGTCTCATCCGTCGAGACGTTACATGCAGTTTCAGGATCAAAAACTGAAACCAGATCAATTCCCGCGCCGTCATGATTGGTTGACACAGGAGAATCCCCCGAGCTTGAGCAACCGAACATTATCAGTACAGCCGCTAAAAGAACGAATACCTTCAAGAACCTCATGATTAATACCTCCGATAAATAAAGAAAAAAATACATAAACCACCTTAACTGACACAAAAAAAACAGTCAGAGTAGTCTAATATAATTCGATGACATTCTTTGCCCGAAAAATAGAAACGAGCATAATTCTTTTAATAGTATATCACATGCACGGCATACTACATATATTATATGTAAGACTATTTTGCAAATGGTTTAATGCTGCGTTTGGCGTTTTATCGTAGTCAGGCAGGGACACAGCAAGCGGGGATGCGGCAAGGAATGTGTCTTAGAACCAATTAAAACGGAAAACATCCAGTAAATTTGTGGTGCGGGCATCCTCTCGACTTTCGACATTTATATATTCTCTGCATTTGTATCTTAGGGGAATATGATAGATTCATTGGAAAAGAAGGGACTTTAAATTCGTCTGTGTTCATTACTGAGTGTAACAAAACAACAGAAGGTCTCGAATAAAAAAACCTCGGGTGCCGCCCACACATCACGTCTTTTTGTGATTTGTGGGTGAAAT